>JAAEOK010000072.1 GCA_024244705.1 Alphaproteobacteria bacterium | reverse complement strand
TTCGAAGAATTGCTATGGTAATTTTTCAAATTACCCGGCGATTTGAAAAATCGCACCCGATCAGATCGAGGCAATTCGAAGAATTGCTATGGTAATTTCCCAAATTACCCGGCGATTTGGGAAATTGCACCCAATCTGACCTAAAACTGAGCACAAGAGATTGTAAAGTTATTTTTTCGCGGACCCATAAGCATTGTCTTCCGACACATCACCTCTATAAAGAAGCTTAGGTTGAAATCAGGCCTTACTTACTCCTTGCTTTCCATGATATTGTGTATTACCATAAAGCAATTGACGCATCAATTGTAAATCTTCTGTGTTTAGATTGTCAATATAATTTTATAATGAAACCAGGCAAAAACTACATACCCGTAAAAATTAAAATTTCTGGAAGGCAGTTAGTGGAACTACAGAAACATACAGGGCTAATGTGTGAGGCATTTGGGTTAGATCTAAAAATTGAGAATTATAAAGGCACCAGGCCTATTTCACTATACAGTTGG
>JAAEOK010000071.1 GCA_024244705.1 Alphaproteobacteria bacterium | reverse complement strand
GACTCTTCCCACCGCCAACCACTGTACTAGAGTTCCACTGAAGGTACACAGCACAGCAGTCACATACACAAGTAGTGTATTAGTTAATTACCAGTCCTTACCAAGGACTGGTAATTAACTGTTGAGTCGCACTGTGAACATGATGAGGACTCACCGTTGGGTATTAACATACCCACTGAGCCAACGTTTTGATGACCCGTTTATAAGGGATAGTTTACACATCGTCACATCCTGCATTTTGAAGTAAAACTGACGAGGCTCAGTTTGATGACAACAGTTAGGGTTAGTGTTAGTGCACCACTTTTAGTTTGTGGTACACTATGTCGGTGTTGCCTGAACATAACCGACTTTAGCACAGTGGATGTTACAGCTCAGGATGTCACGAGCGACGAGTAACGTCCAAGCCCGTAGTGTAACATGGTGAGCAAATAATATCATAAACTGGACAAGAAATATTTGTCAGTTACACATAATTCCTGTTGCAATTATAGCGAACGGGTACTAATTAATACGAACGGGTATTAATTAT
>JAAEOK010000070.1 GCA_024244705.1 Alphaproteobacteria bacterium | reverse complement strand
TGGTGGGCGCTGCAAGGATTGAACTTGCGACCTCTGCCGTGTGAAGGCAGCGCTCTCCCGCTGAGCTAAGCGCCCGGATGGCCCGCATATAAGAGCCGGTCCGCGACCCTGTCAAGCAAGCCCGGGTGAATTCGCCGCGCCCGATTGCGTTTCGGGACCCGGGCTATTTCTTGGTCGCGACAAAGGCGCCGTCCCAGGACTCGCCGGGCGGCTCGGCGCGGAACGAATCGATGCGTTCGGCGAACAAATCGTAAAATGCGTCCATCGACAGGTCGAGCCCGGCGGACTGAGCCCGGCACTTCGGCAGCAGGTCGCTGGCGACGTCCCAGTGCTGCTCGAAATATGCTTCCATGAAAGCGTCGTGGTCGGCGATGAAACGTTGGAAATCGGGCTGTTCCGCCAATGCCTGATCGCCGACCAAGGCGAAGATACGAACCGGCTGCTGCCGGCCCTTGACCTTGATCCGGTCGATGTGGATCAGCGCGAGGTCGGCGGCGCCGGACGCCGTGCTTTCACCGACCACGATCGGCGCACCGTAAAAGCTGGTCTGGCCCTCGAGGCGCGATGACAGGTTGACCGCGTCGCCGAGGACCGAGTAGTCGAAGCGTTGGTCCGAACCGATATTGCCGACGCAGCACACGCCACTATTGAGGCCAACCCCGATCCTGATTTCCGGTGCCGCGCGGCCTTCCGATTCGGCGCTTTCCTCCTGCAGGGATGCATTCAGCTCGGTCACCCGCCGCATCATATCGAGAGCGGCGAGACAGGCATGCCGTTGGTGGTCGGCATCATCGATGGGCGCGTTCCAAAACGCCATCACGCAGTCTCCGATATATTTGTCGACGGTACCGCCGTGCTCCAAAATAGCCTCGGTCATTGGCGTGAGGATGCGGTTGATCAAGACCGTCAGCTCTTCGGCGTTGGTATGTTCGGCGATCGAGGTAAAGCCGCGGATATCCGAAAACAGAATCGTCATGTCACGGTTTTCACCGCCGAGCTTCACTTGATCCGGGTTTTGCGCAAGGCGATCAACGACCGCCGGCGCGAGATATTGCGAGAATGTCCGCCGAACCATTTTCTTGTCGGCTTCCTCGCGGACATACTTGACGTAGGTCAGCACGCCATAAATGGCGAATGTGGCCACCGCAGTCGCGGTAACGTCGAATAAGACGCCCTGGTCGACATAGAGGTACCAAGAGACTCCCGCCAACGTGAACATGACGGCGGCGCCGAACAACAGGGTGGCGACCGCCGACAGTCTTGGAATCAGGATTAGAATCATGAGCGCGGCCAAGATCATCGCCATGTATTCGACGGCATTCAGATAGTCGGGGCGCGAAAGGAGGTTCTGGGTGAGAACGTTGGCGAGGAAATGGGCGTGGACTTCGACACCGGGCATGGACTTGGCCACCGGTGTCGTCTTGATATCCAGCAAGCCGGCTGCCGAGGTGCCGATGAGCACGAACTTGCCGGCGATCAGCGCGGGGTCGACCGACCCGTCGAGAATGTCCTTCGCTGGAATATAGGGCACCGACATCGCGTTGCTGAATCGAATCCAAACCTGACCGAACCGATCGGTCGGGATCGGAACGCCGCCTACCACAACGCTCGATATGCCGGGTTTGTCTGAATACTCGGCCTTTTCGATGCGGATCCCGATCGTGCTTTGCCCGGTGGCGAGGCGAAGCATTTCGACTCCGAGCGATGGCACGACGGTACCGCCGACATTGAGCGCCAAAGGAATTCTCCGCGTGATGCCGTCGCGTTCCGGCAAGATGGTGATCATCCCAAGACCATGTGCCGCATCCTCCAAGGCGGGGACATTTCGCGTAATGCCATCGTGGTTGAACAGGTAGAGGCGTGGGTCCCCGCCAATCTCGGCGACCGCCGTTTTCTTCGGCGGCGGTCGGTCGGTGAGTGCGTCCGCGTTCAAGCTGCCGGCCTGCGCCATGACGGTGCGGGTGGCCGCGACGATCTCCGCGAAGACGTTGTCGTTGTCGGGCAGGCGGCGCAGCTGCTGGCGAATTTCGTCGCTGATTCCGACGATTTGATCGGCGAGAATGGGCGGAGATACGCGATCCGGTTCGGGGAACACGACGTCGAAACCGATGACGACGGCGCCGTTGACTGCCAGTTGGCGCACGATCTGCGCGATCACCGGGCGCGGCCATGGCCATTGCCCGATCTCGGCCAGGCTCGATTCATCGATGTCGACGATGACGATGGGCACGCCGTCGAGGTCGGGCGGATCGATGCGCTGATAGAAATCGAACAACTGATGACGAAGAATTTCGACCGTAGGCGGGTCGATGTATCGAACCATGACGATGGCAACCAGGAGCAGGACACCGACGACGGCGCCGAAACGCCCGAGGCCTTTGCCCGGTCGCCCAATTTTTCCCTGTCGAAAAATATCTTTAAATTTATCAATCATTTAGGACAAATTCTTACTCGAATGATTTGATTGGGTTTCCGCGGACCCTGCCTTCTTTGTAACAATATTATATGTAAATTTTCGCCCCGTCGTGTTAGTCAAAGCGTGTGGTTGTTGTCGCGGAATCCATGATACGAGGCACAATCGGGGAGAGTCTTTAGCATGTCCTTACCCACCGACGGCACCTCTTTGGGGTCGGAGAGCGTCGGCGGAGAGATCGCACCCACCGTCGTCACGGACAGTGGAGGTGCGGCCGATCTTCCAATTGACGGAACCTACCTGCAGGACGCTTCCTATGACCGGAGCGGCGACGACCTCGTCCTGAATCGGGACCAGGACGATGAGCTGATCGTTCGCGACTTCTTCGGTCCCGGCGATCACTCGGGCATCGTCACCGAGGACGGTCATGCCCTGGATTTCGATACTGTAGAACGGTTGGCAGGACCACTGGCCCCCGGTCAATATGCTCAAGCCGGTCCGGCACCGACAGGCAATGCGATTGGTGAAGTCGAGGATCTGACCGGCGATGTCAGCGCGACCCACGCCGACGGCTCGATTGTCGAGCTCAGCGAGGGCGATCCGGTTTTCAAGGGCGATGTCATCGAGACCGGTCCCGATGGGGCGATCGGCATCAGGTTTGTCGACGACACCACTTTGGCGTTGGATGCCGGCGCCCGTATGGTGCTGAACGAGCTTGTCTACAATGCTGATGAGGGGTCCGGCGCCGCCGTATTTTCCCTGATCAAGGGCGCGATGGTGTTCGTTTCGGGCGAGATCGCGCATAGCGGGCCCGATGCCATGGTCGTGAATACGCCGACGGCGACGATCGGCATTCGCGGCACCAAGGTCGGTGTGCTGTTCAACATCTTCAAGGAAACTTTGGTCGACCTATTTACACCGGAAAGCATTGTCGCAGTCTGGAATGTCGTAGGCGAATATCTACTAACCGGCGAAAACCCGCTTCTAATTTTTAAGAGCGCAAATGAACCGCCGGAAGTCCCGGAAGATGCGGATGTCTATCATTCTCTTTTCTTCGGGGCAGAACGATTTTTGCCGCAATCGGCGGATGACGATCAGACGGACTACGACCTTGAAGGGTTTCAAGGCCGTTTGGCGCGACTTCGGGAGTTTCTGCTCGATTCAATTCAGGGCGGCCCCTTCCTCGAAGACGTAGCATTTGACCTCACCACGATCCCGCTGGATCCACTTGGCGGTACCAATTTCTCCTTTTCCAGTCAAACGACTCAGGAAGAGAGTGGAACCCTTGATATTCTAATCAACCACCCGCCGGTCGCGTCTCCCAATGAATTCCTGTCGCAAAGCGGCAATTTGATTTCCGACAATACGGGCATGGGTGTCGACAGTGATCCCGATGGCGATGATCTCATGATTGTTGCCGTGACAACGCCTGTCGTATCCGGCGTGCCGGGTGGTGCCGTGGTCAGCGGCAGCTTCGAGAACGGCTTCACAATCGAGACGAATCTTGGCGTTGCGCTCCTAACAATTGATGGCGATGGAAGTTTCACCCTATCGATTGTGGAGGGAAATCCATTCCAAGGACTCGCCGCGGGAGACCTGGGCAGTATCGATTTCACTTATACTCTGTCTGATGGGACCTTTACCGACACGGCGGACACTTCGATCGGAATTACCGGTGTCGACGACCCACCAATAGCGGTGGATGACCAATTTTTCGTAGATGAGGACATGGCGTTGACGGTGGGCCCGTCGGGGGTTCTGAGCAACGACACCGACATCGACACCGGCGACGCGATCACGGTGACCTCGTTCAGCGCGTCGAGCGCCGAGGGCGGTTCGGTCAGCGTCGCCAGCGACGGTTCGTTCACCTATGTGCCGTCGGCCGACTTCAACGGCACCGACACCTTCACCTATACCATCGCCGACAGCGGCGGTCTGACCGACAGCGCGGTGGTGACGGTGACAGTGACCGAGGTCGAGGACAAACTGCTGGTTGGTGACAACGATGACAACATCGAGAATCCTGCCGAATCGACTAGCCAGATCGATCCTCATGACGGCGTCGATGGCGACAGCCCGCGCCTTGTCGGTGGAATTGGGGATGATGTGATTCTTGGCGACATCGGCGGTGCCGAGGAGGAACAGGCACCGGGAACCGAGGGCATATTTGGACAGAATGCAATCGTGATTCTCGACAGATCCGGCAGTATGGGTGGTGATAGAATTGTTACCGCCAAGGAAGCTATCCTTGAATTGTCCCGGACCTATGCAACCCATGCCGCCGACGCGGTGCGCGCCGGAATTGACCTTGTGGTCAAGTTTGCAGTCATTCCGTTCAATTCGGCCGCCGGGTCACCAATCGCGGTCGAGATCAGCACTTCGACCATCACGCTTGCAACTCTTGACCAATTTCTCACCGAGATCGACCCATTGACAGGGCTGCCACAGACAGGCACTGGCGTTTTCGAGTTTCATCAGACAGCTTTCATGTCTTTTTACGATGATCTCGCGGGCATTAACGCGAGTGGCGGCACCAACTATCTCAATCCGTTGAATAGCGCTCTTAATATACTTCTGACCGACAACGGGTTGGCTGCCGGAGACGATTTTCAACCGTTGCATGACGTCGACGGGTCGAAATTTGCCGGTAACTCACTTTTCTTCATTACCGATGGTGTGCCAAGCGATTCGGCCGCATTCAATGCCTTTGACGCGCCAACGACTTCCGGAGCACCGGTCACCGCGGGCAATGGACTTGATTTCTGGCGAGGTATATGGACCGCCCTTGGTGTCGAGGCGTTCGGTATCAATATCGAGGCGCCCAACGCCTTCGCTTCGATCAACCGAATCGATAATACCGGCGGTGCCGAGAATATCGACAACGTCTCACAGCTTGGTTTCGCGATACAGCAGACGCTACCGTCTTTGATCGTAAATCCGTCTCCTGTTGGTGGCGACGACCTGCGCGGCGGTGCCGGCAACGATGTCATTTTCGGTGACGTCATCTATACCGACCTGTTGTCGCAATCGTTGATAGACGGCGAGGGCTATGCGGCCCTGCTCAGAGAAATTGGCGGTGATCCGACGACGGCAGAGCAAGTCGCTGACTATATCCGAGAAAATGCGGATTCGCTGCATCTCGACAACGACCCGCGTGGTGAGTCCGATACCATTGATGGTGGCGCAGGCAGCGACCGCATTTTCGGGCAAGGCGGCGATGACGATATCGTTGCCGGCACCGGCGCCGATATCGTCGACGGCGGCACAGGCGATGATACCATACGTGCCGATGATCAATCGGGGAGTGCGGACGGTTCAATTGATACGATTGTTGGTGGGCGGGGGAGCGATGACCTCATCGGTCATGCAGATGACAAAGATATCTTCATTTGGCGTTCGGGACACCGTGGGCCGGCGGGTGAGGTCATCCTAAGTCCGGATGTCGAACAGGTCGGGCCGGACAAGGTAACGGCCGACGCCAACTTGATCGCCGATACCACAGTTCAATATTGGTTCTTCGAAGTCAGCGAAACGACGGCGGTGACGTTCGACGGCAAATCGATTTCGCCGGGCCTCGATATGGAATTTTTCCTTTTCGCAGATGACGGCAGCCTGCCCGTCGTTCTTGGCGGCGCCGGACTGCTTGGCGCGCTCATAGCGGTTAACGACAACGGTGCGGAATCCGCCGTTGGGGCCGGTGTGGACTACGGTGTGGCGAGCGATGGCGGCTCCAGCACATTCGACCCCTTCATAGTCCTCGGGCAGCTTTCGGCTGGAAGTTACGTACTGGCGGTCAGCTCCGCGAATCTGGATGAATCGTCGGCGCGGCTTGGAACGAACGTCGGAACGACTGGCGGCAGTGGCGACTATCAGCTCACGGTTACCGGCGAAAACATCGAGTTGGTCGACGGGCCTGGTCTGAGCGAGACCTTGGTGCAAAATGCTGACGACGACGTCGACACTGTTATTGGATTTGAATTGGCCGAGATCGGTGGCGATGAACTCAATCTCAGTGATCTTCTCGTTGGTGTGCCCGCCTTGGCCGACGGCGCAGCACTCGACAGCTTCCTGAACATCTCGATCAATGCAAGCGGAGATACCGAAATCGATGTAGACTACGATGGAGCGGCGAACAACGCGGACTTCGACCTCCAACTCAAGATCGTTTTGAGCGGGCTAGACAATGCCGATTGGGCTGCCGCAAATGGGGGTAGTGTACCGACAACGTCGGAAGAGTTCATCGATATCCTATTGGAAAACAACCAATTGGTGGTCTAAGCGACGTGGTTCCACCTATTGGCACCTGTCCAACGCGGCGAGCACCATGGCCGGCGTCAGGTCCCGCATACATTTGAAGTGACCGAGTGGACACTCGTCGGCGTAGCAGGGACTGCATTCGATTCCGGTGCGGACCGCTTCGACGCCCGGCGATTTCGGCAGGGCGAAGGCGGGATCCGTCGGCCCGAAAACGGCCACCGTACGTTTGCCAAGGGCGGCCGCGATGTGAAGGGCGCCACTATCGTTGGTGACGACCTCGGTGGCGAGGGATATCAGTGCCACCGATTGGGCGATTGACGCGCGGCCCTTGAGATCCAGGCAGCTACCGCCGCTCAGGTCGGCGACCTCGGCCGTGATGGGCGCATCCGCGGGCGAGCCGTCGATCCAGACCGCCCATCCTTGGGTCCGGCGATGGCGGGCGATTTCGGCAAAGTGTTCCGCTGGCCAGCGCTTTGCCGGCGCATTGCCGGAACCCGGCGCGATGATCATCAGCGGCCCTTCAGGCGGCGAAAGGCTCAAAGCTTCGAGCGCGGCCGTCACCTGGTCCGGCCCCACCGAAAGCGCCGGCGGCGGGAACGCCTCCGGGGGTTGCCCGGTATCATCGGCCAGGGCCGCGAATCGGGCGGTTTGGTGGGGGGAATTCTCAGGATCCGCTGCACGATGGTCGGTGAGAATCCCGAAACTCCGCCCCCGCGGGTGGCCGACGCGTTTGGGGATGCCGGCCCAGTAAGCGATCAGCGCTGCCTTCAAGGTGCGGGGAATGACATAGGCGACGTCGTAGGCCTCCGGTCGCAGCGAGCGGCCCAGCGTTCGTCGGCCGCGCAGATTGAGCTCGCCGTGGCGAAACGGCATTTCGATGGCGCGCCGCACCTCGGGCATGAACGCCAAGAGCGGTCGCGTCCACGGCGGCGCGAGCACATCGATGTCGGCATCCGGGTTGCGAAGTTTCAAGATTTTCAACAGGCCCTGCGACATGATCATATCGCCGACCCAGGCCGGACCGACGATCAGGATCTTTCGCACGCGTTCGCCCTCCATTGGCCGCTATTCGACTCCAACCGCGCCGCCTTCGACAGCGCGCCCGTGTTCCGGCGGCGCGAACAGCATCGCCGCAAAAAATGCCCAGAAATGGCCTTCCGGACTGTTGAGCAATGAAGAGTTGAAGGCACATGCGATGGCGAAGCAGGCGAGGATTCCTTGGCCCAGGTATCGATCGGGCGGCGGCAGCCGACCCGCGGTCCGCCACTGTGCGACGAGCAGCCATAAGAATACGATCAGGCCGACGGCGCCCAACTGAACGGTGATCAACAGATACTCGTTGTGGGGCTGGCTGTTTCGGACCTGCCACTTTGAATAGGGCGAAACGGCGGCGCCGTAACCACCTGTGCCATGTCCGAAGAGGGGGGCGTCGCCAATCGCCAATACCGAGCGCCGCCATTGATCGAGGCGGTTGCCGGTGGGGGACCCGCCGGTGCCCCACTTGTGCTCCATCGTCGACACGATCGCGCGGTCGATACGGTGCGAGAATATTGGCGAGGTGTTCAACACGATCAGTAACAGCACGGCCAGCACTAGACTGCCGACGATCGCTCCGCGCCAAGCGAATTTTTGCCAGGCAAACAACAATGCCATTGCAAAGTAGAGAACATAGGCGGTGCGGGATCCGGTCGCATAGAGCACCATGTAGGTTCCAACCACAACGACAAGCAGCCAAAGCAACCGCTGCATTCCAGCACCATCGAGCGCCCGATGAGCCGCCCAAAACATCGTGTAGACGAGAAAAATGCCATAGATGATGCGGTTAAAAAATGCGGTCGGTTCCGACGGTCGGCCGACATTGTACCAGCCCAATGCTTCCCCGAATGAGATGCACAAGGTCAAGAGCATCGAAGCGACAAACCCCCAAATCGCGATCCGGCGCTCGCGCTCGTTGTCGGTCAGGGCCATGAGAATTGGGACCAGAAGCAACTCCCGGTATTTCTTGAATGCCGTTAAGCCGTCGGAAAGATCGGCCGACGTATAAAGCAGTCCAAGCGCGAGCAGCGCAAAAAGAATCAGCGATGCGCGCACGACGACGCTTTGGTTCCATTGCGCCGGCAGGCGTCGAAAACGGCCCCGCACCAGCCATAGCACTACGATGACAACGGTGACCACCGCGACAAGGGTCGGGTCGATGGGAATGACGAAGCCGAACAGAAACAGTGCAAATACGCTCAACGATTGGGCTGGATCGTCTCTGAACCGGTGCCAGGACGCGGCGAGCATGGGTCGTTGCAGCATTGTCGTTTGGGCTCGGATCTGCCGCCAGGATGTGGTCGTCGCAGGGCGCCGGTGTTGGCACCGTCGGCAGGGTTGCACAGGAATATGTGGCCGACAAGAAATCCTTGGCCGACGGCCCATTGTCGTGCCCTCGGCGGTCTTCTATTCCTGGCGTCAAAGACGGCGATGTGGCAACCTCGCGCTCGATCACGGCGTGGAATCAGTGGCATACACGGTCATCGGAAATGGTTGATCAGCGGTTAGCGATAGTCGTCCTGGCGGCGGGCTTGGGCACGCGCATGAAATCCGATCTGCCCAAGGTGCTGCATAAGGTCGGCGGGATGCCGATGATCGGTCACGTTCTGGCCGCCCTTGGCGAACTCGGAGCCGGCAAGGTCATTGTCGTCGTCGGTTCTGAAATGGCCGATCGACCGATCGATTTCGCCCCTGCCGAAGTTGCCGTTCAAAGCGAGAGGCGGGGCACCGCCGACGCGGTCAGGTCGGCTTTGCCGTGTCTCGAGAGTTTCGACGGTGACGTCCTGGTTGCCTACGGTGACACGCCCTTGGTGAGTCCCGAAACCTACGCCGCCTTGTTGGCGGCAAAGCGGGGCAGTGACGGAGCGGCGGTTGCGGTGCTCGGTTTCCGGCCGGCCGATGCGACCGATTACGGCCGCCTGATTACGGGCGAAGACGGCGCGTTGCAGGCGATCGTCGAAACCCGCGACGCCAGCGCCGAGGAACGCAAGATCGCGTTGTGCAATTCGGGCTTGATGGTGGTCGATGGCCGCCACCTCGCCACTCTGCTCGCGGCGATCGGCGACGATAACGCGAAGGGTGAATTCTACCTCACCGACATCGTCAAGGTGGCCCGGGCCGCGGGGCATGGATGTGTTTACATTGAAAGCAGCGATGCCAATGAACTCATGGGTATCAATGCGCGTGCCGACCTCGCCGTCGCCGAAGCGGTCTTCCAGACCCGCGCCCGCGCACAGGCGCTGGCGGCCGGCGTGACCATGGTCGATCCGACGACGTGCTATTTGAGCTACGATACGCGACTCGGACGCGATGTCGTGATCGAGCCCCATGTCTTCATCGGACCGGGCGTCGTCATCGGTGATCGCGTCACCGTGCGCGCCTTCTGCCATATTGAAGGCGCGGCAATCGGGGACGATGCGTCGATCGGTCCGTTCGCGCGCATACGCCCCGGCAGCGAGCTTGGGAACGGGGTCCGCATCGGCAACTTCGTCGAAATCAAGAACGCTCAATTTGGCGCCGATGCGAAGGCCAACCATCTATCCTATGTCGGTGACAGCGCTGTCGGGAATGGTGCCAATATCGGCGCCGGCACGATAACCTGCAACTACGATGGTGTCGGCAAGCATCGAACCGAGATTGGGGCAGGCGCCTTCATCGGCTCGAATACGGCATTGGTGGCGCCGGTCCGTATCGGCGCCGGCGCGGTAATCGGCGCGGGTAGCGTGATCTCGGAGGATGTCGAGGCAGAGGCGGTGGCGGCGACGCGGGCGCCGATTCGTCAGGTCGCCGGCGGCGCGCCGAAATTGCGTGAACGCAACGCCGCCCGCGCCGGCGCGGAGCGACCGGAAAAAGAGAAATAGGCCATGTGTGGAATTATCGGCATTCTTGGAAACGGACCTGTCGCACCTCTCCTGGTCGATGGATTGCGCCGACTCGAATATCGCGGTTACGATTCGGCGGGGATCGCGACCCTGGTCAACGGCTCCATCGAACGTCGACGCGCGGAAGGCAAGCTCGCGAATCTAGCCGGACTGATCGAGCGCGAGCCGGTGGCCGGGACGATCGGTTTGGGCCACACGCGGTGGGCGACCCATGGCGCGCCGAATACGGAAAATGCACACCCCCATGCCACCGACAAGGTCGCGGTCGTCCACAACGGGATTATCGAGAATTTTCAGACCTTGCGCCGTCGAATGGAAGCCGCGGGCAGGGTCTTCGAAACGGAAACAGATTCCGAGGTCGTCGCCCACCTCATCACCGAGAGCCTGGAATCTGGCGCGACGCCCGAGGACTCGGTCAGCGCGACGCTCGAAGAGCTGGAAGGCGCCTTCGCTCTCGCGGTCATATTTGCCGGCCGCCATGACGTCATGTTCTGCGCCCGCCGCGGCTGTCCGCTGGCCATCGGCTACGGGGACGGGGAGATGTATGTCGGTTCCGACGCCCTGGCCTTGGCCCCTTTGACGCAGCGCATTTCCTACCTCGAAGAGGGCGATTGGGCTGTGGTGTCGTCAAACGGAGCGCGGATCATCGATGCCCGCGGCGACGAGATCGAACGCCCGATCAACCGTACTGCGTTGTCCGGTGCTTTGATCGGCAAGGGCAACTTCCGTCACTTCATGCAGAAAGAGATTCACGAACAGCCGGCCGCGGTCGGCGATACCCTTTCGAGTTTTATCAATCCGGTGTCGAGAGCCGTCACCTTGCCGGCGCTGTCCCATAATCTCGCGGACGTTTCGCGCGTCATGATCGTTGCCTGCGGCACGTCGTACCATAGCGCGATGGTGGCCAAATACTGGATCGAAATGATCGCCCGCGTTCCTGTCGAAATCGACATCGCTTCGGAATTTCGCTATCGGGAGGCGATCCTGCCGGAAAACAGTCTGTGCCTGTTTATTTCCCAGTCCGGCGAAACGGCCGACACGCTGGCCGCACTGCGCCATGCTCACGCGCGTGACATAGCCACCCTTGCCATTGTCAATATGCCGGAGAGCAGCATGGCCCGTGAGGCGGGGTCGGTATTGGCCACCCATGCCGGACCGGAGATCGGCGTCGCCTCGACGAAAGCGTTTACCACCCAGTTGGCCACCCTGGCTTGCTTCACGATTGCGCTGGCGCGGGCCCGTGAAGCGATCGATACATTGGAAGCGGGCCGCCTGTCGGGTGCCCTCACCGAGATTCCATCGCGGCTGGTCGAGATATTAAACCACGACGAGACGATCGCAGAATTGGCCCAGGATGTCGTCGAGGCCTTGGATATTCTTTACCTTGGCCGAGGGACCTCCTATCCGATCGCACTCGAAGGCGCGCTCAAGCTCAAGGAGATCTCCTATATCCATGCCGAGGGCTTCGCCGCCGGCGAAATGAAGCATGGACCGATCGCGCTTATCGATGAGACGGTACCGGTCATTGTCATCGCGCCGAGCGACGCCCTGTTCGAAAAAACCGCATCGAATGTTCAGGAAGTGATCGCGCGCGGCGGGCGGGTCGTCCTCTTGTCAGACCGCCAAGGGATAGACCGGATCGGTGATGGACCGGCCGCAACGATCGAATTGCCCGCGGTCGATCCCTTCGTTGCCCCGGTGCTGTACACGATTCCGGTTCAATTGCTGGCCTATCATGTCGCCGTCCTCCGCGGCACCGACGTCGACCAACCACGCAATCTGGCGAAAAGCGTGACCGTGGAATAGAGACTGCCATCTCCGCATCGACCCCATGCTTGACGCCAGCCCACCAATCATCGTCCTTTCATTCGTTGCGCTCGTTTGCTGCGTATGGGCTTGGCGGCGGTCGATCGCCGAATCGAATGCGCGTCGCGAAATTATCGACTGGGTGCGAACCAATCATGCACGGCTGTGGGCCAACCTGCCGGCTTCCGACCGGTTCATGGGAATGCCGACCCTGATCCGCCTCATGCGCGAGGGCCGGCTCGACGATCCCGAATTCCGCCGCCGCGCCGAAGCGTTGCAACAGATGCCGTCGGTCTTGCCGCCGTTGCTCATGGGTATGGCTGCGATCGGCCTGTTGTTGCTTGGATCGCACCTATTCGGTTGGCGTTCCTAGACCACCGCCCGTTAATCGCCACGCCGCCCGAAATCCCGAAATTTCGACAACCATCGCCCGGCTTTTGCAGGGTCGAGCGCCGCGACGCCGCCGATCAAGCTCTCCCGAATGGGGCGAATACCGCAGAAACGTAAGATATTGCGCTCCAGGCTCTTTAGACTGTGGGCACCGAAATACCAGCGGTAGAAAATGGCCGGCATGTCCATGGTGACGACGATGCGCGCCGATTTGCCGCCGAGCAGCTTTTTCCAGTTCGGTCCCGATGTGGCGGGTTGGAATGCGAAACCGGGGCGCATGAGTTGCTCCAGAAAGGCCTTCAGCAGCGCCGGCATCGTCCCGAGCCAGAGGGGGTAAATGATGACGAGATGACCGGCCCGTTCGACTACCCGCTGGCATTCCAAGATCGATGCGGGTGGTGGGTCATTTTCGAAACTTTCACGGGTTCTGAGAAGTGGGAACTCCAGTCCGGCCACGTCGATACGCTCGACGTCGTGCCCGGCTGAACTGGCGCCGTCGGCGTAGGCTTCGGCAAGCGCGTGGCAGAAATGTGTCCCACTCGGATCGGGATGGCCCTGAATAATGGCGATCGATTTCGGCATTGGAGATTCCTAGAGCGCTCGAACGAAGCCTGACGTTGACCTATGTCAACATCGCATGGCGCGGCCAAGGATTGCTTGCCGCTGGGCCTCACAGCGAACCGTTCTATACTGGTGATCGAATATCAATCGATGGGAGATCCGGCGATGGCCAAGAAAACCGCCATCCACAACGAAAATGCCCCGGACTTGAGGATCATGTTCAATTGGGGCCTCAAGATATCCGATTTTAGCGAGCTGTTCCTGATCGCCGGACTCGGTGACCACGGTCCCGATATGGCCATCCGCAATCCGGGCGACCCGGTGGCTCAGACGGAGGCGATCCTTGCCGAATTGAAGGATTATGTCGAACGCAATGGCTACGGCCTGAACGACGTGATCCGTATCGAATTCACCCTATCGAAAGAGGTCGATCCGGCACTCCACCAAGACATCTTCGGGTGCTTTGCCGCATTCTTTGCCGAGGTCGATGTCAAGCCCGCGGCCGGCACGTTGCGGGTGGTCGACGCACTGGCGCTACCCGGTATGTTGGTCGAATACGAGATCTGGCTGGCGAAACAGTCCGCGGCGCCAAACCGCCGGCGCGGCGGGCGCCACAATTTGTCATCCCGCTGCAATAATAATGGCGATAGAATGCACCTTTCTCGGATCGCAAATACGAGGTTCCAATGCGCAAGCAGATTCTGATAGCGGCCGCGGCGTTGTCGTTCCTGGCCGCGCCGGCGATGGCTTTCCAATGCCCATCGGATGTCGCAAAAATCGACCAAGCATTGGCTACCAATACGACATTGACCGATGCCCAGCGGGCGGAAGTCGTCACCCTGCGCAACGATGGCGAGGCGCTTCACAATAGTGGTGATCACACTCAATCGGTGGCTACTTTGGCCCAGGCCAAGGAGATCCTCGGGATCGAATAAGGAGGCCGGCCACGGATTCGGCGTTGCTGTCCGTGCGGCTCCGAGGCCGTGCGCGCATTGCTGCGAGCCGTTCCGCCACATTCAGTCTGATGTCTTCGTGGAACAGATTGTATTCCATGACATGGTAGTCCCGTCCCGGTAGCCGAAGGACGGCGTAGGCGGGATGGGAAGGACGCGAAACGTAAAGTAGTCCGTCGTGGCAGCGGGCGGAGACGAGACTGGGATGCACCGCGTTCGATAGGGGCACCAGTCGTCCGCCGCGATGGTCGGATGGCGACGCAACCGCACCATCGCGAGACCACGTCAAAGGATTGACGCAGACCCTCTTTCGCCCAGATGCCGGGGCATAGGCGGTGCCGGTCCAAACGACGACCCGATGCCGCCAGCGCTCCGCCGCACCGCCGATCCCAAGCGTATTCCACGCGACAAAGCATCCGATTTCATTCGCCGTGCCACAGACCGGGACATTTCCGGGTACGGGCAGGCGGGCCGGGTAACCGACCAGGTAGGCAACCACGAGACGGTCGCGAAACCGCGCATCCGAGGAGACATCCTCGACCAGCCTTTGCAAATGCAGCGAGCCTTGGCTGTGGCCGGCGAGGACGATCGGCCGCCCGTCATTGGCGTGATCGAGATACCACTTGAAAGCCGCGAGTACGTCCTCATACGCCATGTTGAGCGCGGCGCGGCTATCGGTTCCGGTGGAAAGGAAGGCAGCCAAATTGGCTTGCCGGTAGCGTGGTGCAAAAATACGACAGCAGTCGCGGAACGGTGCCGTCATCGCCGGCAGGGCGATTGTGGTCAGGCGCCAGTCCCCGGACTCGGCCTCGATCCCATCGTTCCAGCGCCGATTACCGAAATAGCTGGTGCCGTGAACGAAGAAGAGGTCGGCGTTCTTCGATGCCGCGACGTTGAGGCCCGGCCTCGACCACCACGAATCGATCTCGGCAAAATTCGGCGGCGCAAGCCTGATCGAGCGATCGATTGCGTGGCCGGGCTTGGCCCACATGCGGACAAGTTCCTCAGGTGCGGCCGCGACGGCAACGATGCCGGCCGCGGCTGCCAGCATCAGGAATGACGCCATGGTCAATCCGAGCCGGACCGGCACGGGTAGACCTCTATGCCGCCAGCGGGGCATCGTATTTTCCGCGCGCATCGCGATAGAACGCGATCGCGATGCCGGCCAGCAGACCGGCCGCGTGAGCCTCGGGGACCGAGGGCCATGCGGCGCTGGTAAAGACTGCTTCGCCGAGCGCCGCTTCGGTGGTGATCTTGACCACGTCGCCGATGGCAATGGCGGGAAAGATCCAGTGCCTGGTGGCCTTCCAACCGTCATAGAGGACGAGGACCAGCAATGTGTTGAGCACGCCTGATAGCCCGCAATAGAGTCGCAATTCGGGCCTCAGCACCAGCAATGCGACGGTAATGCTAATCGCCCCTATGCCTAGGGCAGAGATCAAATCCGGCCAGCGCCGGTGAAACCCCATTTCCGCCGTCATGGCGAGGATGAGGAGGGCACCGGCGTTCCACACCAAATGCTCGATATCGGTGTGAACCAAGTGGCCGGCCAGAAGTCGCCAAATCTCAAAAGATTCGATCGCCGCGCGATCATAGAGCAGATCCGCATTCGCCGCGCCAAAGGCCAAATAGAGGCCGACGCAACCGGCGGTGGCGAAAAGAGAGAACCATGGCGGCGATAGTCCGCCATGGCTCTGCATAATCACGCGGTCATTCACGGCGTGGACTTTCCGGCCGCTCGCCGGCCGACGCCAAGCGCTGCGATGGCAGCCACGGCGGCGACCAGAAATCCGACCAGTCCGAGCGATCCCGTGCCAGTGCCGTGACCGGCGCGGGCGGTCTGGAACATCGGACTGTTCTCGTCGGCCCGGTTGTTGGCGATTTTCTCCGACAGGCGGCGCAGCTGCGCCTGTTCCTCGATGCTGCGGCGGACGCCCTGTTTGCGTTCGATGCCGTATTGGGCATACATCTCAGGGCGGAGCGCGATGATTGACGTATAGGGCGTCAGCAGACCGTATTCGATGGCAAGGTCAGTGATCGCCTGCGCGCGGTCGCCGGTTTCGCCGAAATGGTCGTTCTCGGTCAGCAGTCGGTCGACCTGCGAGAAGGCCCAAAGTCGCTCGATTTCGGGATTGAGGGTCGCCTCGCCGGGAAAGGCGAACCGTGCGCGGTAGACCCGGTCCTCACCGCCGATGCGGCCTTTCAATATGACTTCCGCCGGACCACCATTCCAATAGTGGCCGAACAGCGACAACTGTTGGCCGCGGTACAGATTACCCGGAGCAGACGGGGTGACATCGGCGGTGCGAACACCCTCGATCGACAGCTCGACATCGGTCATCGCTTCATGACCGAGACGGCTCAGCGCCTCCATGACCACGCCGACGACGTCATCGCTGTTCGAAACGCTGACCGCCGAGCCGCCAGATGCTCCGGTCATCGCCTCGAGCAGCGGCCGGTTGGCGCTGTTCCCCATGATCACCGTGAACAGGCGGGTATCCTGCTGCCTGACGCGGTCGACGAAAGCCCGCTGCCGCACTTCGCCGACATTGGCGACGCCATCGGTCACCAACACGATACCGCTTGTCCGGTCGGCATCAACGGCACGTAGGCCGAGGTCGAGGCCGCCATAGAGGTTGGTGCCGTTATCCGGCTGCACCGCTCGCAATAGATCCAACGCGGTTCGCGCTTCGGTTGAGCTCGCGGCAACGAAGCCGGAGGTCATTTCCGACGCCGTCCGGTCGAAGAGGAATATTCGAAATCGGTCATCCGGCGGCATCTTGCTGACGGCTTCTGCGACGCCTTCGGCCAGGGTGTGGAACTTGGTCTGCATCGAGCCCGATTTGTCGAGGACGAATACCCAGTCGCGGCCGCGGCTGATCGGTGGCAAGTCATCACCTGGCGTGACGACCAGCATGAATGTTCCGCGTTTATCGCCGGGTGCTTTGTTGGCAACCAGATTGATGCCCGCCGGCAGGCCGCTTTCCAATCGCCAATAGGTGACGATGTCGGTATCCAGCCGTGCGGCTGTGCCGGGATACCTTATCCCGGCCGGCTGAATCGGACCGTCGTCTTCGGCCGATTGATTGGGGGCTATGCGCACCGACCATTCCTGCTCGGAATGGCGTGAAACCAGGGCATTCGGGTGGTCCGGCAGCCGCATGTCTGACACCGGGTAGCCCGAGCGGAGCCGGAGGTCGAAGGTAAACTCCGTCGCGACCTGGTCGTTGAGCAGCCAGAACGCTTTTCGGTCCTCGTCGACGCCACCCTCCTCGAGGGGGTAGACGTAGCGACCGACGCCGGTATCCACCGGCATGGCCTGGATATAGACGAGGCGGGTGCGGACGTCCTGACCGGCCGGAACCTGGGAGACGGCGATGTCGAACGTCCGGTAATCCTTCTGCTCGACTAGACCGGCCTCGCGCTGCGCCTGTTGCTCGGTTTCGTAAACCTGTCGCGCCTTTTCCTTTGGCAGTACTTCGCCGATGACCGGCTGGCCGTCGATCCAATAGGTGAATTCCGCGACCGCCGCGTCTTCGGGGACCGGAAACGAATAAACGGTCTCAAGTGCTTGAGGATGCGGGTTGTGGAACACCTGGTCGATGGTGGTGATGGCAAAACTGTTTTCGATGATCACCGTGACATTGTGCGTCTTGATCTCGATGTTGGCCCGGCTACCATCGGCTGGTGCCAGCAAGCCCGCGGCGGTAGCGGGGCCGCCGGCGAGCGACACGCCCAGGGCAAAAATCAATGCGGCTGCATATCCACACAGGAATCGATACGAACGTAGCATCATTGTCTGTCCCTCCTGATTCCGGCGATTAAATGAACATTGTTCAATAAATCGCCGAGAAAAACGGCGCTGGCGCGCCATAAATGAACGATGTTCAATTAATATGGATTGAACCCGCGCCGAAAACAAGCTTTAAATGAACGGTGTTCAATTGAGGTCAAAATCGATGGGCCGTCGTTCCGACCACACACGAGCCGAGATACGCGACATGATCCTGGCCGCGGCGGCATCGATCGTCGAGGAGGGGGGGCTTCGGCGACTGAGCATACGGGATATATCCAAGCGGATCGGGTATTCTGTCGGCACCGTCTACAATCTGTTCAAGAGCCAGGACGATCTGATCGTTGAGATGAATGGCCGTACCCTCGACGAACTCTATGCCGCGCTCGCGGGTATATCGTCGAAGCGTACACCGGCATCGTCGCTGGAAGCCTTGGCGGTGACCTATCTTGACTTTACCGGCCGCCAAGCCAATCGCTGGAACGCGCTCTTCGAACACCGGTTAAAGCCCGGGACCGCCCTGCCGCCGTGGTATGACGAAAAGATCAAGCGTCTGCTGGCGCTGGTCGAAGCGCCGTTGGAGCCATTGTTCGGACCGCGGCAGGAGGGGCGGAAATTGCGCGCCGCACGGATCCTGTGGTGCGGGATACACGGCATCAGTTCGCTAGCCAATGGTGGCAAGCTTGGAGTGGTCACCGACCAAACCGTGACCGATCTGACACGGACCTTCGTGTCGACATTTCTCAACGGCCTGAAGGCGACCGCCACCGGCATCCGCTAGGCGGCCTCATCGGCGTTGCATTTCGTAACCTTTGTACTTGACCGGCCAAGCGGCTGACGGCCGCGTCTTTGCCCTCGTTTTCAGGCATCCCGTCGACGATCACGAATCGTGACGAAAAGTGAAATTTACGTTTAATGTCAGATATTTGCCCCCTTTTATGCTTGGCAAATGTCACCTCCGCGACATCGCTTCGCGGCTAGACTGCAGGCGTCCCAACCATGCAACTTCAAGGAGTATCCAAGCATGAAAGTACTGCTTCTAGCCGGGATCCTGTCGACCGCGCTGGCCCTACCGGCGTTCGCGGATTGCGTCGACGATATTGGCCGAATCGACCAAGCGTTGGCCGCCGGCCCGCAGATTACCGATCAACAGATGTCCGAAGTTCGCAGTTTGCGAAGTGAGGGCGAATCTCTCTGCGTCGCCGGGCAGAACGACGAGGCCATGGTCACGCTGGCCAAAGCGAAGGCCATCCTCGGTCTCGAGTAGCCTCCCTGGACCTCCGGCGAGGAGCGCGCGTCGGGCGACCGGCGCGCGCTTCGTCGTGCTTTGGATGAACCTTAACACCCATCTAGTCCGCCGTTATACTGCGCACCGAATCCAGACATCGTGTACGCAGGAGTAGTTTTTATGGAGCTCAGCGACCAGAGCCTGTTTCGCCAACAGTGCTATATCGACGGACAATGGACCGACGCCGATGGCGGCGAGACGATCGACGTCAACAATCCAGCCGATGACAGCACCCTCGGAACCATCCCCAAGATGGGCGTGGATGAGACCCGCCGCGCCGTTGACGCGGCCAATGCCGCGTGGCCGGCGTGGCGCAAGCTGACCGGCAAGGAACGCGCGGCGATCCTGCGGCGCTGGTTCAATCTGTTGATGGAAAATCAAGAGGACCTGGCCCAATTGATGACCGCCGAGCAGGGCAAGCCGATTGCCGAAGCGCGCGGCGAAATCGCCTATGGCGCGTCCTTCATCGAATGGTTTGCGGAGGAGGGGAAGCGCATATATGGCGACACTATTCCGCAGCACCAGGCGGACAAACGGATCGTCGTCACCAAGGAGCCGATCGGGGTGGTGGCGTCCATTACGCCGTGGAATTTCCCCAATGCGATGATCACGCGCAAGGCCGGACCGGCGCTTGCCGCCGGCTGCACGTTTGTCGGCAAACCGGCCACACAGACCCCTTATTCGGCTTTGGCCCTGGCCGAACTCGCCGACCGAGCGGGCATTCCGAAGGGCGTCTTCAATATCGTCACCGGCGCGTCGTCGGCGATCGGCGGCGAGATGACCTCCAACCCGGTGGTGCGCAAGCTGTCCTTCACCGGCTCGACGGAGATCGGCAAGCTGTTGATGGAGCAATGCGCCGGCACCGTAAAGAAGATGGCCCTCGAACTCGGCGGCAATGCCCCGTTCATCGTCTTCGATGACGCGGACATCGATTCGGCGGTCGACGGCGCGATCATGTCGAAATACCGGAATGCGGGTCAGACCTGCGTCTGTGCCAACCGGCTGCTGGTGCAGGATGGCGTCTATGAGGAATTCGCCGAAAAGCTCAGTGCCGCGGTTGCCGCGCTGAAGGTCGGCAATGGCATTGACGACGGCGTGACCCAGGGCCCACTGATCGACCTCAACGCGATCGCCAAGGTCGAGGAGCATATCGCGGACGCCGTCGGCAAGGGCGCCAAGATCGTGATCGGCGGCGGGCGCCACGAACTCGGCGGCAGCTTTTTTCAGCCAACGGTTCTTGCCGACGTTACCACCGACATGGCGGTTGCGCGTGAGGAGACCTTTGGGCCGCTGGCGCCGCTGTTTCGCTTCAACACCGAGGACGAGGCGATCCACATGGCCAACGATACCGAATTTGGCCTCGCCGCGTATTTCTACAGCCGCGATATCGGCCGCATCTGGCGTGTCGCCGAGGGTGTCGAATACGGTATCGTCGGCATCAATACCGGTATTATCTCGACCGAGGTTGCCCCTTTCGGCGGCGTCAAGGAATCCGGTATCGGGCGCGAAGGGTCTCACTACGGAATCGATGAATTTCTCGAGATCAAGTACCTCTGCATCGGCGATATCGACCGCTGACCAGGTGGGTTCGACGGCGCCGCCGTTCCCGCGGGACGGGATTGGTGCCGTATCCGCAAACCGGCGGCCTCTGAATTTGCTATGACAACGGTTGCGGTTCTCAGCACCGACCGGCTGCCAAAGTTCTTTGGCGACGATCATCCGACCGAGGAAGGGCTGTTCGCCGAAGACGATACCCTGATCGCGGCATTGTCAGAGCACGGCATCGTGGGGACGCGTGTGCCATGGCGGCGGCCGGATATCGACTGGCGCCGCTATGACCTCGCGATTTTGCGCAGCACCTGGGATTATCTTGAGGATCTGGCGCTTTTCTTCGCGGTCCTGGAAGACCTCTCGCGGCATTGTCGTCTCGTCAATCCGCTGGCCACGGTGCGTTGGAATTACGACAAGCGATATCTGGCAGAGTTGGAGCAGGCGGGGGTACCTGTCGTTCCGACCCGGTATTGTAGCCGCCTCGACCTGGCCGACGGTGTGCTGCGGACGTTGCCCAGCGGCTTTGTCGCGGACGGCATTATCATCAAACCGACGATCGGCGTCGGCGCCTTCGAGACCTACCGCATCGACGATCCGACCGGCTCGACCGAAGCGCCCGCCCTGGAGTTGTCCGGCGATTCCTACATGGTGCAGCCATTCCTGCCCGCGATCCTGTCCGAGGGCGAATGGTCGTTCGTCTTTCTCCGCGGCGCACTGGCCTATACCGCGCGCAAGGTGCCGGCCGCCGGCGAATGGCGCTCTCAAGTCATGTACGGAGGCCGAACGGTCGGCGAACAACCGACGCCGTCCGATCGCGCCGCGGCCGAGGCGGTCATGGAGAAGTTGCCGGTGGAAGCAATCTACGCGCGAATCGACATGGCGCGTCTCGCCGACGGCGGCCTCGCCCTCATGGAGGCCGAACTCATCGAGCCCCAGCTTTTCTTTGCCGACATTCCGTCGACCGCCACGGCCTTCGCGCACGCGATCACGGAATCTCTTTAGGCGCGGCGATCCGGGAGTGAGCGTCTCCCTATAAATCGCTGCCGCAACGCCCTAAATTGGGTGGGGTCCTTGCTAGGTAGGTGGTTCATGCCGCAATTCGACTACGACCTTTTTGTGATTGGCGCCGGATCGGGCGGCGTCCGGGCGGCCCGCATGGCCGGCGCGGCGGGCGCACGCGTCGCCATCGCCGAAGATCGCTATCTCGGCGGGACCTGCGTCAATGTGGGCTGCATTCCGAAGAAGCTGTTCGTCTATGCCGCTCATTTCGCCGAGGATTTCGAAGATGCGGTTAGTTTTGGCTGGACCGATCCAGACCGACGCCATGATTGGCCGACGCTGATCGCCAACAAGAATACGGAAATCGCTCGCCTGAACGGCATCTACGAACGGCTGCTGGGAAATGCCGGCGTCGACTTGTTCGAGGGTCGGGCGGTGGTGACGGGGCCGCAGCGCGTCGAGGTCGACGGGCGCTCGATTTCGGCGGAGCGGCTGTTGATTGCGACCGGCGGCTGGCCGGTGGTGCCCGATATTCCCGGCCGCGACCTCGCGATCACGTCGAACGAGGCGTTTTTCCTCGAAGAACTCCCGCCACGCATCATCATTGTCGGCGGCGGCTATATCGCGGTCGAGTTCGCCGGAATCTTTAATGGGCTCGGTGTCGAAACCGTCCAACTCTACCGCGGCCCTCATTTTCTGCGCGGCTTCGATGAAGACGTGCGCCAGACGCTGGCGGTCGAAATGCGCAAGAAGAACATCGACTTGAGATTCAATAGCAATATCGCGCGTATCGTGCGCGCCGGCGGCGATCTCTGCGCCGAACTCGAGGACGGCACAGAGATCCGTGCCGACGCCATCATGTATGCGACCGGGCGGGCACCGAACACCCGCGACCTGGGACTCGAAGCGATCGGCGTGGGGTTGGCCGAGAACGGGGCCATCAAGGTCGACGACCGCTTCCAGTCGTCAGTACCGTCGATTTACGCCCTCGGCGACGTCATCGACCGGCTGGCCCTGACCCCGGTGGCGATCGTGGAGGCCATGGTTCTTGTTGACAGTCTTTATCGCGGCGGGGAGAAGCGGATGGACTATGCCAATATTCCCACCGCCGTTTTCAGCCAGCCGCCGATCGGCACCGTGGGCCAGACCGAAGCGGTCGCGCGCCGGGATTGTCCCGGCGGAATTGACGTATTCGTCTCCGATTTCAAGCCTTTGAAGCACACGTTGACCGGACGCGACGAACGGACGTTGATGAAGCTCGTGGTTGATCGCGCGAGCGACCGCGTCGTTGGACTGCATATGGTCGGACCCGAAGCCGGCGAGATCGTCCAGGGATTTGCCGTCGCCATGAAAGCCGGCGCTACCAAGGCGGATTTCGATGCCACGGTCGGCATCCACCCGACCTCGGCCGAGGAATTCGTCACGATGCGCGAGCCGGTACCGGACGAAGCGGAGACCGCGGCGGCGGAATAGGCCCGTCGGGCGATGTTTTCGCGATTTCTTGGTGGCTCCGAGCCACGAATCATGCAATACGGTCAGGCACCATCCGCTCGCCGGAATCTTGGCCGAAAAATTATTGGAAATGTCGTCACGTGCAGCCCGCTCGATTCCCAAATCTGAACTACGTCCTCATTAATCCGTTCCCGTCGTCGCGCATCAACGGTGTCTCGAGCTATAGCAACAGTCTATTGAAGTTTGTCGATTCGCTCGGATTCAAAACACACTACCTGGCCAACGACGAAGATATGAAACGGCCTGAATTTCGTGCCGAGATGGTCCGGCGCGTGTGCAACAATTTCGATCCGGCGACGACCATTATCGAGACGCCGGAGTTGGGCGCCGTTTCTCTTGTTCTACCGGACGAGTACAAGGTTCACGTGCGCATGCATTGCCCGGCGGCGATCGTCGAGCATTACCAGGGCAGAGCGATAAACACGGAGAAATTCAAGGATCAACTTCGGGCCATCCATTCGGCGCATGTCACGTCATCGCCGAGCTACGGCCTTCTCGACGAACTCGCCTTGGGTGCCAAGGCGGAGAGGATCCATGTCTATAAGAATCCGCTCCCCGTGGAGGTCCGCCATACGGCTGCGGAAGAAAAATCCCTCGATCTCGTTTTCATCGCCAGGTTCGACCGCGCCAAGGGGACCGATTTCCTTGATGCGGTGCTGGAACGATTACCGGCTGATTTCAGGGCCGTACTGATCGGACGGGACGCCGAGGAATTCCGGCCTTCTCCGAGAATCAGATGCGCGTTGGAAGTGCACGAACATCGCGACGGTCCCGACCGTCTCCGGTTCCTCGAACGGGCCCGCGTTTCGCTCATACTGAGCCGGTTCGAAAATTGTCCGATGCTTATCCTCGAGTCGCTGATGGCGGGCACCCCCGTGGTCGCCTGGGACGTCGGTGGGATCTCGGAGATGGCGCCCCCACCGGTCTTGAAAATTGCGCCGCTCGGCGATATTCCAGCGCTGACGGAAATGGTGATTGCGACTGCCAGAGGGGAAAATCCCGTTAAGTCGGCTTTTGAGTGCGCGACACGCCACGTCGCCGATGACTTCCGGGAAGGCTTGGCGCGGATTATTGAATCGTGCACGGAAAACACGAGCCTCGCCACATTCAGGGGGATGACATGCCGCCAGCATCATGCGATGCCACCCACGAAATCGAGTCAGGCGAGTGTAGCGGCCCTCCTGGCGTAGTTCGAAACCCAACCACGTGACGGCACACATGGAGCCGGCAAGGCGCGCCATAACGGGCCCACGGAAGTCTTGAGCCGATGAGTGCGAAAATTTTCGAAAAATGGGGAGCCGCTCTTGTTCGTGCGCCCATCGAGTCCTTCCTCGATCCTAGCTTTCGTCCGGTAGTCGAGTGGTTGCCGCTGCCTGGCGGCGACGATTTCTATGCAGATCCCTTCGGCGTCGAAACCGATGACGGTCTGTTCGTTTTTGTCGAGCGGTTCGACAGCGAATCCCAAAAGGGGCGGATCGCGGCGTTCTCGATTGACGATAACGGCGTCGCCGGCGCCGCGGTGGACATCCTCTCGATTCCAGTACACATGTCCTATCCATTCATCTTCGAAGACGAGGGTCAGGTCTACTGCTGTCCGGAGATTTTCCAGGCGAATGGCGCCTACCTATTCCGAGCCGAGAGCCTGCCCGGGCGTTGGCGTAGCATGGGTCCGCTGATCGACGGACTGCCGTTGGTCGACCCGACGATCGTTCGTCACGATGGACGATATTGGCTGTGGGCGACCGTGCGCCTGCGTGGTCTTGACCGGGCCGGCCTTCATCTCTGGCATGCTGAATCCTTGTTCGGTCCTTGGCACGCCCATCCCGCCAATCCGGTCAAGGTCGACGCCGGTTCGGCCCGGCCCGGCGGCACGCCTTTCGTGCATGACGGCGTTCTGTATCGGCCGGCGCAGAACTGTGCAAAGACCTACGGCGGATCCTTGGTCATCAATCGCGTCCTCGTCCTTTCGCCGACCGAATATACGGAAGAGCCGGCAATTGAGCTTTTCGCCGATCCGACATGGCCCTTCCCCGATGGTTTTCATACGATCTCGCGATTGGGCAACATGACTCTGATCGACGGCAAGCGCATCTACCCCGAATTGGAGGAGCTCGCTCCCGATTTCAATGTACCGCCGGAACCCGACGAGTTGGCGGCGGCGTTGGATGCATTACGCGATTCCGGTCGATACTGGCCCGGAGCCCAATGACTCAAGGCTACGAAATCGTCAGATACACGCCGGCTTATAAGGACGCCGTACTCCGCCTCCAAACCAACCTGTGGAACCCGGATATCGAAGTCAATCGGGCCTATCTCGACTGGAAATATACCCAGAACCCATTCGATCAGGGACATTTCATACATCTGGCGCTCGCCGCTGGTGAGGTGGTCGGGATGCGCGGGTTTGTCGGCGCCGTTTGGGAAGCCGAAGGCGTGATCGGCGGCACACTCATACCCTGCGGCGGCGATACGGTCGTCGCGCGGGAGCACCAGAGCCGCGGCCTGTTTCGCCACATCATGGCGGCCGCAGAGCAAGACCTAGCGGCTGCTGGTCATCGCTTCATCGTGAACTTCAGCGCCAGCCGGGTGACGTATTTCCGGTCCGTTCGTCAGGGCTGGCGACCGGTCGCGCCCTATCGGTCGCTTTATCGTCCGGCGGATAGAGCCGTCGCGTCGGGCGTCGCCGCGTTCGATGAGTTCGGCGATGGTGAGCATCGAATTCCTGGCCATAACGGCAAACTTTTCCTCACCAAAACTCCGGCGGTTGAGGAGATGGCAGGGTTGATCGAGAGGATTGGCGGTGATGGCCGCATTCGCCACGTGCGAGATCAATCCTTCTTAGCGTGGCGATTTCGCAACCCCTTGAGCACATATCGCTTTCTATTGTGGCGCGGTGACGAGCTGGAGGGCTATCTGATCCTAAAGCGATCGCGCTATAAGCCGGGCCCGGTGATCGTGGTCGACTGGGAGGCAGTGACGCCAGAAACGAGGTCGGCCCTGTTGGACGCCGCGGTTCAACTGTGCGGCGAACACCAGTTGGATATTTGGTCGGTGACGCTGCCACCGGAAGCCTGTGCTCGGCTTGCTGACGCCGGCTTCCGGCCTCTTGGCGACGACAACAATGGACGTTACGTACCCTCCGTGCTCGTCAAGACCACCCAAATATCGTCGCCACCCGATTCTTGGACTATTGGCAATCGCGCGGTTCTGTCGGATGAAAACTGGGATCTGCGGATGATCTACTCCGACGGCGCCTAACGCCGCGCGCATTATACCGCCAGCCTGAATTGGGCCGGCCACGGCACAAGATGTTCCCAGAGCGGAACGTCCGCTCGCCTCGGCGGACCACCTTCAACCCGAATTCGCCTTGGATTTTCGGGCGGGAGAGGAGTAAAACCCTCTGCCTGCGGCGACCTAAGCAAATGAGGAGCGATCATGTCGGCGAAGTGGAGCCCGGAATCATGGCGCGGCAAGCCGATCCGCCAAGTCCCGGAATATCCTGACCAGGAAAGCTTGGTCGGCGCGGAATCGACGTTGTCGCACTTTCCGCCACTCGTTTTCGCCGGCGAGGCCCGTAACCTGAAGGCGCTATTGGCCAAGGTCGCGGACGGCAACGCTTTTCTCCTTCAAGGCGGCGATTGCGCGGAAAGCTTCGCCGAATTTCATCCCGACAATATCCGCGATACGTTTCGCGTCATGTTGCAGATGGCGGTTGTGCTGACTTACGGCGCGGCTTGTCCGGTGGTCAAGGTTGGGCGGCTCGCGGGCCAGTTCGCCAAACCTCGGTCGGCGCTAATGGAATCTCAGGACGGCATCGAACTGCCAAGCTATCGCGGCGACATCGTCAATGGCATAGATTTCGAAGCTGCTGCCCGCATACCCGACCCAGGCCGCATGGTGCAGGCCTACAATCAGGCGGCGGCGACACTCAACCTGCTGCGGGCATTCGCCCAAGGCGGCTTCGCCGACCTCCACAAGGTGCATCAATGGACGCTTGGCTTCGTCGGTAACGCGGAGCAGGCGCGCTATCAGGAGATGGCCGACCGCATCGGCGAAACGCTCGCCTTCATGGCGGCCTGTGGCCTGACGGCGGAGACCGTGCCCCAGATTCGTGAGACCGAATTATTCACCTCGCACGAATGCCTGTTGCTCAATTACGAGCAAGCTCTGACGCGCGTCGATAGTACGTCAGGCGATTGGTACGACGTCTCGGCGCACATGCTGTGGATCGGCGACCGTACGCGGAATCTCGACGAGGCCCATATCGAGTTTGTACGCGGGATCAAGAACCCGCTCGGCATGAAGTGCGGGGCGTCGCTTGACCCCGATGACCTGATCCGCCTGATCGATGTGCTTAATCCCGAAAACGAGGCCGGAAGGCTGACACTGATCGCCCGGATGGGGGCGGATCAGGTAGAGGCCAAGTTGCCACCCCTGATCCGTGCGGTGCAGCGGGAGGGCCGCAAGGTGGTCTGGTCCTGCGACCCGATGCACGGCAATACCATCAAATCCTCGACCGGCTACAAGACGCGGCCATTTGACCGCATCTTGAAGGAAGTGCGCGGTTTCTTCGACGTTCACCATGCCGAGGGCACCTATGCCGGCGGGGTCCATTTCGAGATGACCGGCCGCGACGTGACCGAGTGCATCGGTGGCGCCCAGGCGATCACCGAGCATGCGCTGGCCAACCGCTACCATACGCATTGCGACCCCCGCCTCAATGCGTCGCAGGCGCTGGAGCTGGCCTTCCTGATCTCGGAAGAACTGAAGGCGGAGCGTGACCGGATGGGCGCGCGGGTCGCCGCGGCACTGTAATCCTCGCGCCAAAAAGGCCGATTCCCATGTATCCAGATGCGGCGAGTATCTCGGCCTGGACCGATCAGTACTTCAATGTCAGCAAACGGATCGCCGAGGGTTTCGGCGACGTTACCGTCACCTACGCCGTGTTCATGCGGCGCCCGGTACGCTCGGCGCCGCGGCTGGCCGTCCAGTGGTTGGAGGATATGGCCGCGACCCGCGATACCCGTTTCGAAGTCGAGGTGCTGCACGCGGAAGGCAAGTGGGTCGGTGCCGGCGAGCCGCTGATCTATATCACCGGTTCGCTCTACCACCTGGTCGACCTCGAGACTCTGTTTCTGCAGAAGCTCGGTCCGCCATGTGTCGCTGCTTACAACGCGTGCATGATTTGCATGGATTTGCCCAATGTTGCGTTCATGGCCTTTGACGCCCGCCATTGTGCGGGCACCGAGATGGCCGACATGATGGCTTACGCGGCCAGCGTCGGGTCGAGCAAGGCGCGTGAGAAAGTCGGTGCCAAGGGTTTCATCGGCAATGCGACGACCGCCACCGCACACTACTTCAATCAGAAGTCGGGGCTCGGAACCATGCCCCACGCGATCATCGGATATGCCGGATCGACCGTGCGGGCGGCTGAGATGTTCCACGAATCCTTTCCCGCGCTGCCGATGACCGTGCTGGTCGACTATTTCGGCCTCGAAGTCACCGATTCGATCGCCGTCTGCCGACGATTTCCGGATTTGGCCGCCGATGGCCGACTGTTGGTGCGGATAGATACGCCGGGCGGGCGCTATGTCGAAGGGCTTGATCCGCCAGGATCCTACGCCGTGCTTGAACGCAATGCGCCGAATGCCGTCCGCGGTTACCGGACCGAATCCGAGCTCCGCCACCTGATCGGGACCGGGGTCTCCGCGGCGGCGATCTGGCACCTGCGCGAACAGCTCGACGCGACCGGCTTCGATAACGTGAAAATCGTCGCGAGCTCCGGCTTCGGGCCGGAAAAATGCAAAGTCATCGCGGCCGCGGCGGCACCGGTCGATGTTATCGGCACTGGCTCATTCCTGCCCGAGAAGTGGTCGGAAACCTATGCCACCGCGGACATCATCGCCTATGACGGCAAGACCAGCGTCAAGGTCGGCCGCGAGTTCCTGTTCCGGAAAAGCTGAGGCGCGGCGGCACCCATCGAGTTTATTCCCGGATCATCGATTGGTATTGCCCGGGCGTGAGCCCGATTGTCGATTTGAGAATTCGCGTGAAATGCGCCTGGTCGGCGAATCCCGTCTCGGCGGCGACATCGGCGAGGGACTGACGTGTACGCAACCGGTCGCGAGCCAGCTCCAATCGCCGCAAGAGCCCATATCGGTAAGGGCTGGTGCCCATGCTGGTGCGGAACTGGCGGGCGAGGTCGTAGCGCCTCAGGCCGGTGACGGCCTCGAGCTCGTTTGATCGAACGACCCGGGTCCGCTCGGTATCGAGGAAGTCGCGTGCACGTCTGATGGCGGCGATGTCGAAGGTGTGGTTCCGCTTAAATCTCCCGCGGGGCGACTCGTTTTCCAAGAGACCCTCGGCAAAGCGAACGATTAGATCGTCGATCACCAAAGGCTGAAGCTCGAACGCAAAAACCGCGCGCACCGCGGCTGCCAACGTTCGGCTTGTCATGACCGCGGTGCGGACGAAGGGCAGCGGCCGATACTCACCAGTGATTGCGTAGACCGCGTCGAATATGCGCGACGGGTCGACATAGACATTCCGATACCCGAAACCGATCTCGGTACCGGCACGACCATCATGAGCCTCGTCGGGATGGAGGACGACGACACGGCCGGGTGTGCTGGCTTCGGTGGTGCCACGATAGTCGAACACTTGGACGCCGATTTCGGTCAATCCGATCGCATAGGTGTCGTGCCGGTGCTTGGCAAAGGCGGGGTCTCGGAAGTGTGCCTCGAGCAGCTCGATGCCCCCGACTGGGGGAGTGCAGCGGAACCAGTCGTCGCGGCCATGGCTGCACGATCGTTCAAGACCCTGGACGCCCGATCTGATGCTATTGCCGACCATCTGCCACTATTTATGCATTTGCCAGTCGAAGAAACAGCGATCATGACAACAGGCCCTAATTACATCAATGCCGCCGCGATATTCCGCCCGGCCGCCAAGACTTCGTCGTGCCGCCGCGCTGGTCCAAGTGACGACCGGCGCGTCGGGGATACGAAGATCAGGTTTGTGATTGTCCGCCATGGCAGTGTCGCAAAGGCCGATCGAGGCAACCCGCGCGCAGCCATAGAAGGGCGAGCGGCATGAACGGCGAACAGATCGTCGCATTCGTTCTGTTCTCGTTCGTCGCCGCGGTGACCCTCGGGCCGAGCGACGTCATGTTGACCGCGACCGGCGCCAATGTCGGCGTCCTTCGTGGCCTGCCTTGCCTGTTCGGCGTGGTCCTCGGAATGAGCCTTATGATGTTCCTGGTCGCGCTCGGGCTGGGCCAACTCATACTTGGCGACGCAGAAATCGTACGGGCCATCAACTGGGGCGGAGCTGCGCTGCTGTTATGGCTGTCGTGGAAGATCGCGACCGCCGGCGCGCCGCAAGGGGAAATCGAGGCCGCACCGATCGGGTTCGTTGGTGCGGCGGCCTTTCAATGGGTCAATCCCAAATCGTGGTTGGTTTGCAGCAGCGCTGCGGCTACTTTCCTGGATGCCGATTCCGGCAGCGCCGTCCTACAATCGGCTCTATTCGGAGTTCTATTTCTGCTCGCGGCCGCGCCCAGCACCTTGGTTTGGCTGGTCTTTGGCGCCGGCGTCCGGCATTTCCTGCGCAGTCCGCGCCCTTATAGGGTCTTCAACGTCGCCATGGGTTTGTTGCTGGCGGCCTCGGTGTTGCTGATCCTCAACTAAGCGGCAGCATGGTCACTCGGCCGGCAACGGCGAACGCAGCGGGCGCGGCCGCCGCCGATAGAGAACTTCGTTTCCGTCTTGCGGATTGTGCGGGACATTCATCGACAGGACGAGAGACAGCACGGCTATGCCGGCGCCGGACATGAAAACGGCGGCCGGTGAGACCAACCACACGAACCCGAAGATCGCCGGAATCACGACCGCCGCAATATGGCTGATCGTGAAGCTGACGCCGGCGGTCGGTGCGATATCGGCGGGGTCGGCGATTTTCTGGAAGTAAGTCTTGATCGCGATCGCCAGGGCGAAGAACACGTGATCGACGATATAGAGCCCGGCGCCGAAGGTCGCATCCTCGACGAAGGCATAGGAGACGAAGATCACGATTAGGCCGATATATTCCACGATCAGGGCGCGGCGCTCACCCCAGCGCGAAATAAGCCGGCCGATCCTCGGCGCCAGGAACATGTTCAAGACGCCGGTGATCAGGAACATGATCGACATCTCGGCGACCGAGTAGCCGAACTTTTCGACCATCATGAAACCGGCGAACACGATGAAGATCTGGCGGCGGGCGCCCGACAGGAAGGTGAGCGCGTAGTAGAGCCAATACCGGCGGCGGATAACCATGTGCTTGTGCTGCTCGACCGGCTGTTCGAAGCGGGGAAATGCGAACCGGGCGACCACGGCGATCACCACCGTTCCGCCACCGGCGACCAGATAGACCCAGCGGAAATCCATTCCCAATTGATCGAAGGCGATGTAGATGAGGACCAGCGAGACGATCCCCGCAAACGAGCCGATGGCAATAATGCGGCCGAAGACTAGCGGCGCCCGCTTCTTGTCGATCCACTGCAGGGTCAGCGATTGTTGGACGGTCTCGTAGTAGTGAAAACCCATCGACATGATGAACGTCGTGAGACACAGGCCGACCACCGTCGGGAAGAAGCCGGTCACGGCGGTTCCGATTCCCAACAGCAGCAACGCGACAATGGCGAGCGTTTGTTCGCGCATCAGCCATAGAACGAAGACCACCGCGAACGCAAGGAAGCCGGGGATTTCCCGCACGCTTTGCAGAATTCCCATCTCGGCGCCGGTAAACGCGGCCTGTTCGACCGCGAAATTATTGAGCAGCGCCTGCCACGACGCGTGGGACAAGGGCACCGCCGCCGCCATCAAGATCAAAAGGATCTCCGGTCGCCGCCAGCTCCGAGCGCCAGTCGTCATCGTTGTTGGGGCCAAGGCACCCTCGTGGTATCGGTCATCAGCGGTCGATATAGGGCTTGCGCCCGATGGCTGTCTATCGGCATCATGTCAATAAATGTCGAGAAAAAGACAACCTCTCGCACCGTCCCAGCAGATCCGGCCCGAATGGCCGGCCCGGCCGGTTGTCGCCTTCTCGCGCGATCTCCTCGACGGCGACGTCATCGCCCGTCATCGCCACGATCATGCCCAGTTCCTTTACGCCACCGCCGGCGTGATGCGGGTGCAGACGCCCATTGGAACCTGGGTCGTCCCTCCGCACCGCGCGGTATGGATCCCATCCGGTATCGAACACGAGGTCGGGTGTGTCGGCGATGTCGAGATGCGGACCGTCTACATCCATTCCGAGGCGGCACCGATCGAAGACTCGAATTGCTCCGTCCTCTCAGTGTCGCCGCTGCTTCGGGAATTGGTTTTGGCCGCGATTGGGTTGCCGCCGGACCATGCCGCGGGAGGGCCGGAGGCGCGTCAGGTCGCGGTCCTGCTCGACCAGATCGCGGCGGCGCCGCTGATCGCCCTCCATCTGCCGATCCCCAAGGACAAGCGCCTGCGCTATGTCACCGAATCCCTTGCCGCGGCGCCGGCCGACAACCGGACCCTCGAAGCGTGGTCGGTTTCCGCCGGCGCCAGCGCCCGCACCTTGGCGCGGCTTTTCCTGGCCGAGACCGGCCTCTCGTTCCGTGCCTGGCGCCGGCAGGTGCGCGTTCACGAAGCCCTGGCCCGCTTGGCCACCGGGGAACCGGTAACAAGCGTCGCCTTTTCCGTCGGCTATGACAGCCCCAGCGCTTTTATCGCAATGTTCCGAGAGGTGACTGGAGAGACTCCCGGACGCTATTTCGAACGCGCCACGGACGGCGAGCGGGCCTGAACTTTGTGTTTCTCGTTCCCCGCCAATGCCTATATTTAAGCCATGACCAATCGTCTCTCGATTTCCCTGGCGCAGATCAATCCGACGGTCGGCGACATCGACGGCAACGTGGCGCGCATCCTTGCCGCCCGCGAGACGGCCGCGCGGGAGCATGGCGACCTCGTGGTCTTTTCCGAACTTTGCGTCAGTGGTTATCCGCCCGAGGACCTGGTTCTGAAGCCATTTTTTCAGGATCGTGTCGAGCACGCGATTGAGAAATTGACGAAGTCCACGTCCGACGGCGGACCGGCGCTTTTGGTCGGCGCGCCGTGGCGGGTGGAGGGGCGGTTACACAACGCGGCCCTCTTGCTCGACAGTGGCGAGATCGCGGCGGTTCGTCTCAAGCACGACCTACCGAACTACGGTGTCTTCGACGAGAAGCGCGTGTTCAAGCCGGGCCCGCTGCCGGGACCGGTCAGCTTTCGCGGCGTGCGTCTCGGGGTCATGGTTTGCGAGGATATGTGGACGCCGGATGTCACCGAGTGCCTGGAGGAATCGGGGGCGGAAATTCTGGTCGTTCTCAACGGCTCGCCCTACGAAACCGACAAGCCTGACGAGCGCCTCAATCTGGCCGTCGCCCGGATTACCGAATCCGGCCTTCCGCTGATCTATGTCAATCAGATCGGCGGCCAGGACGAGCTTGTCTTCGACGGCGCCTCGTTCGTCCTTGACGCCGACCGCCGACTCCGTCTGCAAGCACCGGCATGGGAGGAGGCGGTGCTTTCCGGTGTGTGGACGAGAGGCGACGAAAGTTGGCTCTGCGCAGCAGGCGAGATCGCGTCGGTAGGCAGTGGCGGCGTCGAGGACATTTACCAGGCGATGATGCTCGGCCTGCGTGACTATGTCGGCAAGAACGGTTTCCCGGGCGTGCTGATTGGCCTTTCGGGAGGCATCGATTCGGCCCTGTCGGCCGCGGTGGCGGTCGACGCGTTGGGCGCCGATCATGTGCATTGCGTGATGATGCCGTCGCCCTACACCTCAGATGAAAGCCTCGAAGATGCAACCGCCTGTGCGGAGCTTCTCGGCGTGCGATTGGACACGGTCGGGATCGAGCCGGCGATGACGGCATTCGACAAAATGCTCAAGCCGCTTTTCGACGACCTGCCGGCCGATGCAACGGAGGAAAATCTGCAGGCGCGGTCGCGCGGCATTACCCTGATGGCGCTGTCGAACAAGTTCGGCCACATGGTTCTGTCGACCGGCAACAAGTCTGAGATGTCGGTGGGCTATGCGACGCTCTACGGCGATATGTGCGGCGGCTATTCCGTTCTCAAGGACGTTTACAAGACGGCGGTGTTCGCGCTCTCCAATTGGCGCAATCAAAATCGTCCGCGAAGCGGATTGGGACCGGACGGGCGGGTCATTCCCGAGCGCATCATTACCAAGCCGCCGTCGGCGGAGCTCAAACCCGATCAGACCGATCAGGATACGCTGCCGCCTTACGACGAGCTGGATGACATCTTGAAATGCCTGATCGAAGGAGAGATGGCGGTCGACGATATCGTTGCGCGGGGCCATGACCGGGCGATCGTTGCCCGCGTCTGGCGCATGCTCGACATCGCCGAATACAAGCGCCGGCAGGCGCCGCCGGGCGTCAAGATCACCCGCCGCTCGTTCGGACGCGAACGGCGCTATCCCATTACCAATGCGGTCAAAAGTTTGATTTGATGCGCCTGCCTATCGTCGGCCGCTGCCGCCGCAGGCGTGGACCGGCGTTTCGGAATCTGCTACCTCTCATCCGCCGTCGCCGGAAAGCTCCCTGATTTCCGGCAAAAATGGTTTAATATTAGATGCTTGAGGGCCGTCGTGGCGCTATTGCTGCACAACACGCTGACGCGCGACAAGGAAGAATTCACGCCCTTGGATGGGGCGAACGTGCGCATGTATGTCTGTGGTCCGACGGTCTATTCCTTCGCCCATATCGGTAATGCGCGGCCGGTCGTGGTCTTCGACGTCCTGTATCGTCTGCTGCGTCACCATTACGGGCGGGTCACCTATGCGCGCAATATCACCGACGTCGACGACAAGATCATCAATGCGGCGCGCGAATATGGCGAGGCAATTGCCGACCTGACCGCACGTACCGAGGCCGCTTATCAGGAGGATATGGCGGCTCTGGGCGCGCTGCTGCCAACCGTTCAGCCACGGGCGACCGAACACATCCCCGAGATGATCGCGATGATCGAACGCCTCATCGCTACGGGGAACGCCTACGCGGCCGATGGTCACGTCCTCTTCAATGTCCCGTCGATGGCCGATTACGGGCGCCTGTCCGGGCGCGACCGCGAAGACCAGATCGCCGGCGCGCGGGTCGAAGTGGCGCCCTACAAGCAGGATCCCGCCGACTTCGTGCTGTGGAAACCGTCCGACCCCGATCAACCCGGATGGGACAGCCCGTGGGGTCGCGGGCGTCCCGGTTGGCATATCGAGTGCTCGGCCATGAGCGAGGCTCACCTGGGAGAGACCTTCGACATTCACGGCGGCGGTCAGGATTTGATCTTTCCCCACCATGAAAACGAGATCGCTCAAAGCACCTGTGCCCATGACGGCAAGCCGTTCGCCCGCTACTGGGTCCATAATGGCTATCTCAATGTCGATCACGAGAAGATGTCGAAGTCGCTGGGCAACGTCCTGACCGTACGCGAACTTCTCAATGACGCCCCGGGAGAAGCGGTTCGACTGACGCTGCTCGCGACCCACTATCGTCAACCGTTGGATTTCACGCGCGACGCATTGCGTCAGGCCCGCGCGGCGCTCGATCGCATCTATGGGGCATTGCGTGGGGTCGAGGCGATCGCCGCAACCGAGAGCGAAGTGCCGCAAGGAATTCTCGCCGCCCTCGACGACGATCTGAATACGCCGCTGGCGATTTCGCATCTGCACGAAATCGTCTCGGCCCTCAATAAGTCGGACGACGATGACGAGCGCGCCCGATTGAAAGGAGCGTTGCTGGCGGGGGGGCGGCTGCTCGGTCTCGGCCAGCAGGAGCCGGAAGAGTGGTTTACCGGCGGCAGTGGTGGTATTGACGCCACGGAGATCGACGGATTGATCGCCAAGCGGGTGGTGGCACGGGAGGGACGGGATTTTGCCGAGGCGGATCGAATTCGCAACGAGCTCGCGGATCGCGGCATCGTCCTCGAGGACGGGCCCCAAGGCACGACTTGGCGCCGCCGAGGAGGAGTCGAATGAGCGTTGACAGACGCATCTACCTGTACGACAGCACCCTGCGCGATGGGGCGCAGACCCAAGGTGTCGATTTCAGCGCCAATGACAAGTCTGTAATCGCACGCGAACTAGATGGTCTGGGCATCGACTACATCGAGGGCGGATGGCCGGGCGCCAACCCCACCGATGATGCGTTTTTCAAGGACCCGCCCCGCTTGCAGCGGTCGCGGCTCGCGGCCTTTGGAATGACCCGTCGGCCGGGGCGCAGCACGGCCAACGATCCCGGACTGAACGCCTTATTCGGCGCCAAGGCGCCGGTCGTCACCATGGTCGGCAAGACATGGGATTTCCACGTCGACGTCGCGCTCGGTATCGAGCGTGACGAAAACGTCGCGATGATCGCCGACAGTATTCGGGAGGCGGTGACGCGGGTCGACGAGGTCATGTTCGATGCCGAGCATTTCTTCGACGGCTACAACGCCAACCCCGATTACGCCCTGTCCTGCATCAAGGCCGCCTACGACGCCGGTGCGCGTTGGATCGTTCTTTGCGACACCAATGGCGGCACGCTTCCCGACGACATCGAGCGCATCGTCGCCAAGGTGGTTGCCCTCATCCCCGGCGACCATCTTGGTATCCACTGCCACAACGATACCGAAAACGCCGTCGCCAATAGCTTGGCGGCGGTCCGCGCCGGGGCTCGCCAAGTGCAGGGCAGCCTCAACGGTCTCGGCGAAAGGTGCGGTAATGCCAATCTGGTTTCGATCATTCCGTCTTTGGTCCTGAAAATGGGCTACGAGACCGGTGTTTCGACCGGACACCTGGCAAAGCTGACCCATATCTCCCGTTTTTTGGACGAGCACCTCAACCGGCCGCACACCCGCAATGCCGCCTATGTCGGCGAATCGGCGTTCGCCCACAAGGGCGGGCTCCATGTGTCGGCGGTGGAGAAAGATCCCAAATCCTACGAACATATTGCGCCGGAACTCGTCGGCAACCACCGCCACATCGTGGTCTCCGATCAGGCCGGCCGCTCGAATATCATCGCCCGCTTTCGCGAAATCGGAATCGAGGTCGAGAGCGGCGGCGAAAAGGTCGAACGACTGGTCGAGGAGGTCAAGGCGCGGGAGTTCGACGGTTATGCCTATGACGGCGCTGAGGCCAGCTTCGAATTGCTGGCGCGTCGAGCGCTCGAGTCGGTGCCCGACTACTACGCCTTGAACAGTTTCCGGGTCATCGACGAACGGCGGTGGAACGCCAAGGGCGACCTGATCACGTTGTCCGAGGCGACCATCAAGGTCGAGGTGGCAGGAACACATTTGATGACGGTCGGCGAGGGCAACGGACCGGTCAACGCCCTCGATCTCGCTTTGCGCAAGGCGCTGATACCGGTTTATCCGAACCTTGAGGACGTCCGCTTGGTCGATTACAAGGTTCGTATTCTTACCCCCCAGGCCGGAACCGGCGCGGTCACTCGGGTGATGATCGAGAGTGCCGATGGTGAGGGCCACCATTGGGCAACCGTCGGTGTGTCCACCAACATCATCGACGCCTCGTACAACGCGCTCCACGACAGCATTACCTACAAATTGTATCGGACGGGCGCCGTGCTCCCCGAAAAAGCGGCGTAATGGCCGGCACCGACCGCTCCAAGGAACCCGTTCTCGGCGGCCCGGTCGTTGTTCTTGTCGAGCCGCAACTCGGCGAAAACATCGGCACCTCCGCGCGCGCCATGTTGAATGGCGGATTGACCGAGCTACGCCTCGTCCGGCCCCGCGACGGTTGGCCGAATGCCAAGGCGACCGCCGCCGCGGCGGGCGCCGACGCGGTGATAGAGGGCGCTCGTCTCTTCGATTCGACCGCGGCGGCAATCGCCGATTGCCGGCGAGTCTACGCCACCACCGCACGCCGCCGCGACATGATCAAGCCGGTGCTGTCGCCGGCGCGGGCGGCATCCGAGATTCATGCTGCAAGCACCGCCGATAAGCGTTGCGCCGTGCTGTTCGGGCCGGAGCGGCGCGGGTTGACCAATGACGATGTCGCCCTTTCCGATGCGGCGATCGAGGTCGATCTCAACCCGGCTTTTCGATCGCTCAATCTCGCTCAGGCGGTTCTGCTCGTTTCCTACGAATGGTATCGTGCCAGCCGCAGCGTCACCCACTTCGCACTGCCGATCGGCACCACGAGGCCCGCGACCAAGGCGGAATTGTTGGGCTTCTTCGAGCACCTCGAGGGTGAATTGGACCGCTGCGGTTTCTTGCAAGTGAAAGAAAAACGCCCGACAATGGTTCGAAATATTCGCAATATGTTCCAACGCGCCAATCTAACCGAGCAGGAGGTTCGAACCCTGCGCGGGATCGTCACCGGATTGAGCGTTCACGGTCCTGCGGCGTTGGCCAAGCAGGAATCCGGTGATTTACCGGAATGAATTCGGAATACGGAGAGCGGAGCGAGACATCCGCGAAGAGGCCGCGACGGTCGCAGCATTTTTTGACAGGAGACTAGAACATTGGGTGAGAGCATGAACTCGGTCACCGATACGGTCATGACATTGCTGGTTACTTACGGAATCAGCATCGTCGCCGCAATTGCTATCCTGATCGTCGGGCTGTGGATTTCCGGCCGCGTACGAAACTTAGTCAAACGCTCGTTGGAACGCACGGGCAAGATCGATCCGATGCTGTCCGGTTTCCTCGGCGCGCTGGCGAAGTACCTTGTGCTGACCGTCACCGTTCTGGCGGTCATCGCGCAGTTCGGCATCGAAATCACCAGCCTCCTCGTTATCTTCGGCAGTGCCGGCCTCGCCGTCGGCCTCGCCTTGCAGGGCACGCTCAGCAACGTCGCCGCAGGGGTCATGTTGCTGATATTCCGGCCTTTCAAATCCGGCGATTATGTTGAAGTCGGCGGACATGCCGGAACCGTCCAGACCGTTTCATTGTTCGTTACCGAGCTCAGCACACCGGACAACATCCAGATCATTATCCCCAACACCCAGGTCTGGGGCTCCGCGGTCATGAACTACAGCTTCCATGCCACGCGCCGTTGCGATCTGGCGATCGGCATCAGCTATGCCGATGACATCGAAAAAGCGAAGACCACGATTGAAGCCGTTATCAAGGGCGATGCGCGGGCCAAATCGGATCCCGAACCGATGATCGCGGTCGTCAATCTGGGCGACAGCTCGGTCGACCTCACGGTTCGCGTCTGGTGCGACAACGGCGACTATTGGGGGCTCAAGTTCGACCTCACGCAGGCGATCAAGGAAGCGCTCGACGCCAACGGCATTTCCATTCCGTTTCCGACTCGAACGGTTTACAACGTGGCCGAAGCCGCCGAGTGACGATTTGACGGTTGACGGCAACCGGTCCCGGCCGAATTGACCAAGGACGATATCGGCCGCGATCGATGGCTTTTCGGCGGGACCGGTGGGGAGCCGATTCCATTTGACAGCTCCTTCGGTCTTCCTATACTCGCGCCCCATTCCCGAGAATGCGAGCTGTCGCTCCGTCCGTCGCCGTTTGCAGCGGGCCAATCGGGACACCAACAACACCGCTAATACGGGATTAAGAGATGTCAAAACGCAATGAATCCAAGCACAAGATCGATCGCCGATTGGGCGTCAATCTGTGGGGCCGGCCGAAAAGTCCCTTTAACCGTCGCGAATATGGTCCCGGCCAACACGGCCAACGCCGCCGCAAACCATCGGATTTTGGCATTCAGCTTCGCGCCAAGCAGCAGCTGAAGGGTTATTATGGCAACATCACGGAAAAGCAGTTTCGCCGTTACTACCGGGAAGCGGTGCGGCGCCGCGGCGATACCGGGGAGCTTCTAATCGAGCTTCTCGAACGCCGCCTCGATGCCGTCGTCTATCGCATGCGCTTCGTGCCGACCGTTTTCGCTGCCCGGCAGTTCGTCAATCATGGCCACATCCGGGTCAACGGCCGTCGTGTCACCATTCCGTCCTACATGGTCAAGGACGGGGATGTCATCGAGGTCAAGGACAGGTCGCGTGAGTTGCCGCTGGTTCTTGAAGCGGTGCAATCTCCCGAACGCGATATACCCGACTACGTCGAGGTCGACTATTCCAAGATGAAGGGAACGTTCGTTCGCGGGCCCAAGCTCATGGACGTGCCCTATCCGGTCCACATGGAACCGAATCTGGTCATCGAGTTCTATTCCCGCTAACCGGGAGCGCGGCCGAATCAAAAATGGGGCGGTGCCGGGCAGGCGCCGCCCTTTCCGTCTCACGGGTCCAACGCGTCGAAATCGTGTACCCGCCCGTGGCTCATGATTTCCCGTTTGGTGCCGCTCCGCATTGCGAACGGGTACAGGTTCGACCGTTTGATGGTGACGTTGTCGTATGTCAGCCCGATGATCGCGGAAAGGTCCTCGAACACCAATTGGGTTTCCGCCGGTTCCGTAACGCGCCGCGCCACCTGGAACAGCGGATTGTTCGGATGCCGATTCCTGAAATGTGGCGACGCCCAATAGAGATAGGGAACCTCGAACTCCTTGCGCGATGGTCGAACCAGGGCGTGACCAAAATCCCGGCCGTTGTCGAATAGAGCTTCGCCGTGGTCCGAGATAAAACCGACGACGGCGGCAATTTCGCGCTCCCGGCAGGCGCTGATAATCTGCTCGAGAAAATGGTCGAGGTAGAGGATCGTATTGTCGTAGTTGTCGACGATGAGGCCGCGATCCCTGACGTCCTGGGTATAGTTGGCGTCCTTGGTGAAGCGGCGGAATTGATCGCTGACGCGCTTGTCGTAACGGAAATGACTGCCGAACATATGGGCCATTACAAGGCACGGCTTGCGGCCATCGATGGCACCGAAAATGAAGGGGAGCAGTGCTTCGTCAAGCGGCGACTTGAAGGGGTCGGTGTTGAGATAGGTTTTGTGGTCGGCCTCCTCGGCCACTACCTCGAACACGTAGTCGAACACCATGTCGCGCGGCTGATTCGATATCCAATGGGTTTCGAGCCCGCCATTTCCGGCCGCGTTGAGCAGGGTCTTGCGCGTGAAAACCGGCGCCTCGTCGTCGATCAATGCCGGTGTTAACGCGAATTTCAACGCGGCATGGGTAACGCTCGCGACGCTGATCGCATCGTCGAAGACGATCAACTCGTCCTCGATCGAATCCAGGAACGGCGTGGTTTCGCGGTCATAGCCGTAAATCGAAAGGTTGGAGCGACGTACCGATTCTCCGATGACAACGATGAACACCTCGTCGGTCAATCCGGCGGGTGATTCGACCTGAATATCCTCCCGCCCGCTGTCGCTTCTCAAACGCTTGATCGCTCGTCCCTGTGAAACGACCAGGCCAAGCTGCTTGATGTATTTCATCGGGTAGATCGAAAACAGAAAGCCGCGCATCCAGGCCGCGAGCAGAAGGGCGATGGCCAGCACGCCCGCCGCTATCCCAGCCTCGTCGCTGATCGGTCGAAACGCGATCAGCCACCCGATCGAAACCAGCGAGGCCGCTGCGTAGCCGAGGGAAATCACCTTGATCTTGGGCGGGACACCGTGGGCGAATTCTCGCCATTCGAGCGGGTTGAACTTGAGGATTTCCGCAAGCATGCTTTCCCGGATCGGCTGGCCGTACAGAAGATAGAAGTTCAAATTTAGAAAGTTCAGCACCACCAGAGCAACGGCCAGCGGTAGAAATAGGACTACTGCAGTGAGCGCTGTGCCGAGGATGGCTATGGTGGCGGCGTATAGGAAGGCCGCCTGTACGAGCGTCCCCAACAGCCCTTCGATCCCGTAGCGGCGGAAATGGACATGCGCAATCCAGATCGCCGGCGCGAAGATCGCCGTCAGACAGATAATCCCGACCCAAACCATAATCTTCGACCCAAAGCCGTCATGTCACAGAATGGCGGCGGCGGGCAGTGTCGCGATGATGCAGCGGAATAGCAATAGGAAGTCGGATCAAGCCGCGGAGTCGCGGAAGAACAGGGTGCGTGGGGTCTGACAGTAGAGGTGGTATCCGTGTTTGGTCATGAGCTGGCAATGGGGATCGTCATTGACCGCAGCGGCGCGGCGTTCCAACGACTCGACAAGGACGAAGGTCGGTCGGAACCGGACCCAATCGTTTGAGCGCAAGACGTTGAGATCGTGGCCTTCGACATCGACATTGAGGAAATCGATGCTCTGCCCGTCGGGCAGGAACTCGGACAGAATGTCGTCGAGGCGACGCGGCGTGATCGTCGTGGTGCCGAGGATGGAGTACTGCGCCCGCCGCGGTCCCTTCGAGAGCTCCTCGTCGAAGGAACTGACCGAGGTTTCGTCGAACATATAGAAGGTCAGAGGCTCGCTGACGTCGGAGATGGCGAGTTGGAGGTTGATGTCACGCGGCCGATCGCGTTGAAACAGGGCCAGGCTGTCCGGGTGAGCATCGATGTTGATCCCGTACCAGCCATAGTCATAGAAGATTTGGGTATTTGAAAATCGTGTCGGGTGGTGGGCGCCGACGTCGACGTAAAAGCCCTCACGCTGACGCTTGTAGACGTTGAACAGGAGAAGGTCTTCGGCCTCCTGCGCGTAGGAAATGCGGCCGAACTCGCCATGCTCCGGTCGCTTGCCCTTTGTAAATCCCATTGCCACCAATCGAAAAAGGGGCCGCCCGGGCAGCCCCCGCGCAAGCTACGGCGAATTCGAGATCACGATTGCGCGGTAACGCCTCGATTCTCAAGTTCTTTTTGAAGTTCACCGGTTTCAAACATCTCGCGAATAATGTCGCAACCGCCGAGGAACTCGCCTTTGACATAAAGCTGCGGGATCGTCGGCCAGTTCGAGAAATCCTTGACGCCCTGGCGCAGCGACGGATCCGTAAGCACATCGATGCCTTTGAACTTGACGCCCATATGAGACAGGATTTGCACAACCGCAGCCGAAAATCCGCATTGCGGAAACACCGGCGTCCCTTTCATGAAGACGACCACGTCGGTGTCCTCGATATCTTGCTGAATCCGCTGAAATACTGAGTTGTCGACCATATGTAACTACTCCTCGTTCCCTGTCGGGAGGGTTCCGGGCAAACCGGTCTGCAGAGCCAACGCATGCAGTTCGCCGCCCATCTTGCCCTGAAGTGCCTGATAAACCATTTGGTGCTGTTGCACCCGCGACTTGCCTTCGAAGGCACTCGATGTGACATGGGCGGCATAGTGGTCGCCGTCGCCGCGCAGGTCCTCGATCGCGACTTCCGCGTCGGGGAGGGACTCGAGGATGAGTCGCCTGATTTCGGTCGCTTCCATCGCCATCGTGCCGACCTCCGTCCGTATTCCTAGATTGCGTCCATGTAACGCGGCAGCCATTGTTGGTGCGCAACGCGCAAGTCCGCAAGGGATATAGGTTTCTCCGATTCCACTGTCAACGAGTCGCCGCCAGTTCGGCCGAGCGGAACGATCGAAATACGAATGGTCATGGCATCCATCAACAATTGGCCGAAGTCTTGTTGCGGGACCGTTACGATATAACGTCCCTGATCCTCACCGAACCACCATGCGGTGGCCGGGATGTTCTCGAAGTCGCGCGCCAGTACGGCACCGATGCCGCCGGCGAGCGCCATTTCCGCGAGCGCGACCAGGAAACCGCCGTCACCGACGTCGTGGCACGCGGTCACCCGGCCGGCGCGAATCGCTTCGCGGACGAAATCCCCGGTCCGCCGTTCCCGGCTCAGGCTTACCGGCGGCGGCGCGCCATCCTCGCGCCCCAGGATCTCGCGCAGATAGAGCGAACAGCCGAGCCATCCCTCGGTCCGGCCAAAAGCGATGATCACTTCGTCGGGCGCCTTGAAGGCCAGGGTGGCGGCGCTTTTTACATCGTCGACAACGCCGACCCCACCGATGACCGGCGTCGGCAGGATGGCCGCGCCGTTGGTCTCGTTGTACAGCGACACGTTGCCGGAAACGACTGGGAAGTCGAGGGTCCGGCACGCCTCGCCCATGCCCTCAATGCAGCCGGCGAACTGGCCCATGATTTCGGGCCGCTCCGGATTGCCAAAGTTCATGTTGTCGGTAAGCGCCAACGGCCGCGCGCCGACCGCGGTTAGGTTGCGCCACGCCTCGGCGACCGCCTGGCGGCCGCCTTCGACCGGATCGGCGAGGCAATAGCGCGGCGTGCAATCGGAAGTCAGCGCCAGCCCGCGCTTTGTTCCATGAACGCGAATCACGGCAGCATCGCCGCCAGGACGGCCCACCGTATCGGCCATCACCATGTGGTCGTATTGTTCCCATATCCACTGCTTACCGCAAAGGTCCGGCGAACCGAGCAGGCGGATCAAGGCGTCACCGACGGCGATGTCGCCGGACGCCTCCTCGGCCGCTATGACGGCGCGCGGCGGGGTCGGCGTCCAGGCCCGCTCATATTCCGGGGCATTGGCGACCAGCGGAGCAACCGGTATGTCGGCCACGACCGCCCCCCGTTCGAGCAAAACAAGGCGACCGCTATCGGTGACCTGTCCAACGACGGCAAAATCGAGCTCCCACTTTTCGAAAATGGCCCGCGCCACCGCTTCGCGGTCGGGTCGCAGGACCATCAGCATCCGCTCCTGGCTTTCGGACAGCATGATCTCGTAGGGCGTCATGCCGGTCTCGCGGCGCGGCACCTGGTCGAGGTCGAGCTCGATGCCGACGCCGCCCTTGGACGCCATCTCGACCGAAGACGACGTCAGCCCGGCGGCGCCCATGTCCTGGATGGCAACGATGGCGTCGGTCGCCATCAGTTCGAGACAGGCCTCGAGCAGCAGTTTTTCGGTAAACGGATCGCCGACCTGGACCGTCGGCCGCTTTTGCTCGGAATCCTCGGCGAACTCGGCCGACGCCATGGTGGCACCGTGGATGCCGTCGCGGCCGGTCTTCGAGCCGACATAGACCACCGGATTGCCAGGCCCGGTGGCGGCGGAATAGAAAATGCGGTCGGCGGGCGCGAGGCCGACGGTCATCGCATTGACCAAAATATTGCCGTTGTACGAGGGGTGGAAATTGCACTCCCCGCCGACGGTCGGAATACCCATGCAATTGCCGTAGCCGCCGATGCCGGCAACGACGCCGGCGACGAGGTGGCGCGTCTTGGGGTGGTCGGGGCTGCCAAAGCGGAGCGCGTTGAGGTTGGCGACCGGCCGCGCGCCCATGGTGAAGACGTCCCGCAGGATACCGCCGACCCCGGTCGCCGCGCCCTGGTAAGGTTCGATGAAGGAGGGGTGGTTATGGCTTTCCATTTTGAAGACCGCCGCTATGCCGTCGCCGATATCGACCACGCCGGCATTCTCGCCGGGACCCTGGATCACCCATGGCGCCTCGGTCGGCAGCGTCTTCAGCCACACCTTGGACGATTTGTAGGAGCAATGCTCGCTCCACATCACCGAGAAGATGCCGAGTTCGGTCAGGTTTGGCGCCCGTCCCATGATCTCCACGGCGCGCGCGTATTCGTCCGCCGACAGGCCATGCTCGGCGGCGACCTCGGCGGTCACGTCCGGAGCGACCCCATCGTCGGCCATCAGCCCAACGCCTCGACCAGACCGTCGAACATGCCGCGGCCATCGGTGCCGCCAAGCATCGGGTCGGCGAGCCGCTCGGGATGGGGCATCAAGCCCATGACCGTTTTCGTTTCATTGAAGACGCCGGCGATATGGCGCTGCGAGCCGTTGGGGTTGGCGTCGTCGCAGAATTCGCCCTCCGCGGTACAGTATCGGAACGCGATCTGACCACCCTCTTCGAGACGGTCGAGGGTCGCATCGTCGGTGACGTAATTGCCTTCGTGATGGGCGATCGGAAGACGCAGCGCCTGACCGGACTCGTATCCGCTGGTGAACAGGGTCTGGCTCGTTTCGACCCGGATGTGGACATCCTTGCAGACGAATTTCAGGCCCGCGTTCCGCATTAGCGCGCCGGGCAGCAACCCGGCCTCGGTCAGGACCTGGAAGCCGTTGCAGATTCCGAGCACCGGGACACCCTTGCCGGCGCGGTCGACGATCTCGCGCATGACCGGCGAATGGGCCGCCATGGCGCCGGCGCGGAGATAGTCGCCATAGGCGAAACCGCCTGGAATAACGATCAGATCGGTCTCGGGCAGGGTGCCGTCGCCGTGCCACACCATGTCCGGCGCCGTCCCCATGCTCTGCGCCAGCGAAACCCCAACGTCGCGATCGCAATTCGAGCCCGGGAAGACGATGACGGCGGCTTTCACGCTTACGTCGCTCCCTCGTCGATGTCGATGGCGTAGTTTTCGATGATGGTGTTGGCGAGCAGCCGCTCGCACATTTCGGTGACCGCGGCGTGGGCTGCGGCGGCATCCGATTCGGCAATGTCGAGCTCGATATATTTGCCCTGCCGGACCTCGCCCACACCGGCGAATCCGAGATGTGACAACGCGTTCGATATAGCCTTGCCCTGCGGGTCGAGAACCCCGTTCTTCAGCGTGATATGGACCCGTGCCTTCATCCCCTGCGCGGCCGTCACTGCATCGTCGATGGACCCTGGAGGTCCGTGGGACCGCTTTCGGGAAGGATGCCGAGCCGCCGCGCGACCTCCTGATAGGCTTCTTCGACCTTGCCCAGGTCGCGACGGAACCGGTCCTTGTCGAGGCGTTCGCTGGTCTTGATGTCCCAGAACCGGCAGCTGTCCGGCGTGATTTCGTCGGCCAGGATCAAGCGCACCTGCTCGTCCTCGTAGTGGCGCCCGAACTCGATCTTGAAATCGACCAGGCGAATGCCGATACCGAGAAACAGGCCGCTGAGGAAGTCGTTGATCCGCAGCGCCATGTTCATGATTTCGTCGAGCTCCTGCGGCGTCGCCCAGCCGAAGGCGGTGATATGCTCTTCGGTGATCATCGGGTCGCCGAGATCGTCCGACTTGTAATAATACTCGACGATCGAACGCGGCAGCGCCGTGCCCTCGGCCATGCCGAAGCGCTCGGAGAACGACCCGGCCGCGATGTTTCGGACCACGACCTCGACCGGGATGATCTCGACCTCGCGAACCAGCTGCTCGCGCATGTTGAGCCGGCGGATGAAATGGGTCGGCACCCCGATTTCGCCGATTCGCGACATCAGGTATTCCGAAATCCTGTTGTTGATCACGCCCTTGCCGGTGATTGTGCCCTTTTTCTTGGCATTGAACGCGGTCGCATCGTCCTTGAAGTAGTGGACGATGGTGCCTGGCTCCGGGCCCTCGAAGATGACCTTCGCCTTGCCCTCGTATAGTTGTCGTCGTCGCGTCATGTTCGGGATTCCGGGTATCGTGCCGCACTGGCGCGGCCCGCGGAGGAGTTGGCCTCCATATAGCAACTCCGGCGCGCCAACACAAACGATTGCGGCGGGGTTTGCCGCGGCCGACGAGGGTATCCCGGATAAGAAGCGAAAGTCGGCTATTTGGACCGCTGGCATTGGGCTGGCAGCGGCAGGAAATCGCACGGCGCCGTCTTCCGTGGTTGATAATTGACATTGGCCCATGCCGCCCGACGTTTCGTGATGAATATGCGGACGAATTCGTTGCCATTTGCCGGGTCGTTTATCCAATCCTGGAATGCCTGGCTGTGATGCACCTTTGTGTGCTGGTCTAATTCGCAAGTACCGGTCCATCCGGCGGGACAATAAGCGATCCGTTTGCGGCTGCATGACGGGCTGTTGCTGGATCTGTTTCGGGCGTCGCGTTCGATCTTCTTGCATACTTCACCTGCAATACCGTCGAAAAACCCACTGATCGCGAATTTCGGATCGCAGCTGCCCGGCGGCCGAACTCCGCGGCCGAAATCAGGATAGGTGATCTGCGAGACTGAGGCATTTGCGGCGAAGGGATATTCGTTAGGCCAGCCGAACCGGTCGCAATGGAAGGCGAAGACGAGGGCGTCCAAGCGCGGCGCGCCGGAACCCAGATGCGCATTGTTCTCGGCCCGCAACCAAGCGCGCTTTCCGGCGTCGATCTCGCCCTTGCAGTCTTTGGCAATACAAAACCGTTCCGACCGCTGGCCGTTGAAGGCCGGCGCCACCGCGATCACGCCGTTGAACTTGCCCGGGTCGTGTCGCTTTATCAGCAGCGACGTCCACGCCCCGGCCGAATGCCCGCCGAGGAAAATATTCTTGCGGCGGTAGCCCTGCGACACCTTGGCCTCGATCAGTTTTCCGATCGCGACGGCGCGCTTGCACACGTTCGGTTCACACCAATGCGGGGCCTTGAAATCGTCGCCCAGCCCGCTCGTGCACGGATATTCAACGACGACTTCGAGGCCGTCGATTTTCTTTCCGTTCCAGGTATCGATCCATTCCGGCTGCCGACTGCAGCCAGGCCAGCCCGCGCAGTAGCAGTCTCTCGACGGGTTATACCAAGTCTCTGTGAGTGGGACTCATATAGGGGCTTTCCGGAACGGTGTTTTTCTGATTCAAGATGGCAAACGGATGGAGGTTTGCCATGGGTTCTCCGGTTTCACTTCGAGACGATTTTGGTGCGGCCGGACT
>JAAEOK010000069.1 GCA_024244705.1 Alphaproteobacteria bacterium | reverse complement strand
CCTAGCGCGAATAATTCATGAAGAAGTCGTGGTCTTGAATTGAAGAAGGCCCCAGTTGCGGTAGAAACGAGTTGCAACACGCGTTTCCCCTCAACAAGGGCCCCTTCATGAAGCCGGATTCTACCGCACAGGCTGTCATCTTTCCCGACCTGATTTCGAAGCCCGTCGTGGCGGCCTTCGACCAGGAGCACAGCAGCTCCGACGGCGGAGCCTTGTTGCTGAAGGCCATCGACGAGAAGCTGGGGCTGAGCGAGCAATTGGCGGAGTGCCTGCGCGATGGCCGACAAGCGGGCAAGGTCCGTCACGATCTCTCCGAACTCGTTCAGCAGCGAATGTTTGCGATCGCTCTGGGATATCCCGATGGGAACGACGCGAATGAACTCGCCGACGATCCGATCCACAAGATGCTCATCGGCCGGAATCCCGTGCACGGGGACCGACTGGCCTCCCAGTCGACGGTCTCGCGTTTCGAGAACGCACCGGGGACGGTGGAGCTCTACCGCCTCGTCGAGACGATCGCCGACGCGGTGATCGACCGTCATCGGCGCCGCCTCGGCCGGCGTGCCAAGACCGTGACCCTTGACTTCGATCCGACCGTGGATCCGACACACGGCCAGCAGGCGTTCAGCTTCTATCACGGCCACTACCGGACCCATTGCTTTCTTCCCCAGGTGGGAACGATCCAGTTCAACCGAGAGTCGAAGCAGCAGATCCTCTGCTCGGTGCTTCGTCCCGGAGATTCGCGAGCCGCACTGGGCCTGGTGTCGCTTCTCGAGCGACTGCTGCCGAAGGTGCGTTCAGCATTTCCGGGGGCTCGGATCCGGATCCGGCTCGATGGGGGCTTCGGGACTCCCGAGGTGCTGGACTATCTCGATGAGCTCGCCGGGGTCGAATACGTCGTGGGACTGGCGAATTGGGCACCCTTGAAGAAACGCGCGAAGAAGGTGCAGGCCGAGGCCAAGCGCACCCACCGGCAAACGGGGCGCACGACCCAGGTCTTTGGTGAGACCAAGTATCAGACGAAGAAGACCTGGCCTCATCCCCGGCGCGTGATCTTCAAAGCGGAGATGGTCGACTACCCGGGTCGAGATCCCCGGCCCAACCTACGCTTCGTGGTGACGAACATGAAGCGCACACCCAAAGGCGTCTACACCTGGTACTGCCAGCGCGGGGATGCGGAGAACAGGATCAAGGAACTGAAGGTGGGCCTCGCGATGGACCGCACGAGCTGCTCCTCGTTCATGGCGAATCAGTTCCGCGTGCAGCTTACGGTGGCCGCGTACGTGCTG
>JAAEOK010000068.1 GCA_024244705.1 Alphaproteobacteria bacterium | reverse complement strand
CATTGGGCGGAATGATGGGCAAATCAAAATCAGAGGCCAACGTGTGGAGCTGGGTGAGGTTGAGGTGGCTCTGCAATCTGTGAACTCATCTGTTACCCAGGCTGTGGTGTTGACACATGAACAGAGCCTGGTGGGCTTTGTGACACCTGGGAGTGTGGATACTTCTGCTATTAAGACTGGTGTTTCCAAGGTGCTGCCACACTACATGGTCCCTTCTGTGGTACTTTCAATGGACTTCATCCCAACCATGCTCTCTGGCAAGGCAGATCATCATGCCCTTCTTAGTCTCCTGGTTGAGAACAAAGTTGCACACAGAAGTGGTGGCATCAGAAGCTCCCCTGGACAACATGTGGTTCCCAATTCTCCACTGGAAGAAGCGGTCCACGCAATCTATCGGAAGGAACTCCAGAGTGAAGGTATGGGAATGGCCAGCGACTATTTTGAAAGCGGCGGGGACTCCCTCAAGGCTATTCGCATTGTTGCCTATTTACGCGCTCTTCACGAGGACCACCCTGGATTGCAGATAGGCAAGGGCTTCTCAGCCTTGTCGGTTACGGATATCTTGCAGCATCATACACCTGGTGCTCTGCTGAAATTTTGCCTTGGATGTTCATCGACCATTCAGCCGTTGACCCCAGGGATGCCCATTGTGCCTCGACCAACTGAGATGAGGCTGCGGGCCCCTGCTTCTTTCCAGCAAACCACCATGTATGCAGGAGAGCATATGGTGGCATCTCAGGCACGCTCAGATTACAATGAAGTGATTCAGTTTGGTGTCATCGGGACACTAGATGTCGAGGCACTGAAGATGGCTCTTGCATTTTTGTGGCGCCGTCATCAAGTTTTGCGTACTGGACTGATCCTTCAGGTGTCACAATTTCCTGGCTTGTTTTATATGACTGTAACTGAAGTACTACATGATTGACACCTCAGGAGGCAAAGGCTGAGGAGAGCAGTCTCACTCAATTCATTCATCCTCCTGAAGAACCAGGAGGCAGCATTTCACTGGAAGTTTGGGATTGTACCAATGGCTGGAACCGCTGTGGTTTTGACTCAGCAGTAGGTGTCATTACTGCCATTAGAGGCCATGTTGGAACACCATTTGACATGGGGGTGGAGATGGTTCGGTCACTTCTTGTGAAGCTGCCTAGCGAGAT
>JAAEOK010000067.1 GCA_024244705.1 Alphaproteobacteria bacterium | reverse complement strand
TGCTCGCGGGGGCGTTCAGATTCGCGACGTCCGCGCCCGTTGGGACAATCGCAGGAACGAGAAATCGTCGGGATCAAATGATGGGCGCGGTGGGGTAGCGTTAATCGGGATTTCCGATATGAGAAGGCCGGTAGGGAATTCCGTACCCGGCGGTTGGCCATCGCGACCGAACGCCCCCCGGCCGAGGCGCATCCTCACTTATACCAAGGCTCGATGATAGGAACCCATCTCACCGCAGGGATTCTGTCCGCTCACCAGGCGCGGGGCGCGCCGTGGTTCAGATCCACATTCTCTCTCCTTCTATCAGGAGAACGGTGGCCGGAGACGGGGGAATCTAAGCTGCGAAGAGAGTGCTCGAATGGCCGCTTTTGGCTGAGGGCGTCCGCTGATTCGCGGGCAGGATGTCAGGCTCTCGACGTGATGGCCCTAAAGTCCGAAGCGCCACGTTTTCTATGCCGGATCGAGTCAACGGAAGGGAAAAGACGGCTTTTTCGCGGAACTTGCGGCACGTCAGCCACGTTCATTTGTTGGTGTTCCTGCCGTCCTTGATGTACTGCTCAGCCTTACCACGCTGATTATAGGCGAGCATCTATGCCAGTAAACCGAACGAAACGCCGCGCAGGAGGCCGCGAGGCCCGACACGCGCTGAGGCAGCAGCGGCCGTCCGGCTCGATCGGCGCCAAACTTCAGGGCGGCACCTACCGACCGCTTTCCGAAAGAGATGTCCAGCGCATTCACGAAACCGCCCTCGACCTCTTGGAGAAGGTGGGCATGGGCAATCCCCTGCCAATCCTGAAAGAACACGCGCTGGCCAAGGGTTGCTGGATCGACGATCACGGCCGGCTCTGCTTCCCGAGGGCGCTGGTGGAGGATGTAATCGCCGCCATGCCCAAGGAATTCGTGATTCATGCCTACGATCCGAAATGCGACTTGGAAGATGCCGCCGGGCGGGTCCAATTCGGTCCAGGCGGCGACGCCGTTACGACCCTGGACGTCGACGGACGTCACTACCGGCCGTCCACTCTCGTCGATGTTTACGACTTTGCCCGATTGATCGACCGCTTGGAGCACGTGCATGATTTCTCCCAGGTGGTGATTGCGACCGATATCCCCGACCTACGCACCGCCGACATCAACATGGCCTACGCCGCCATCGCGGGCACGACCAAGCATGTAAGTCTTTCCCCCACCAACGCCGCCCATGTGGACGACATCATCGAACTGATGGACTTGATCGTGGGCGGCGAGACGAAGCGACGGGAACGGCCGTTCTGCTCCGCCGGAGGCTGTTGCGTGGTCTCTCCTCTCAATTATGGCGACGAGAATAGTGAGGTCTGCCTCGCCGCCACGAGGATCGGCGGACCGGTTTGGGCGGTGATGGCACCACAGGCCGGGGCCACGTCGCCGGCGGCGCTCGCCGGAACGCTCGTCCAGGTGACGGCGGAATCCCTGGCCGCGCTGCTGCTCGTGCAGCTGGTTGTGCCAAGACACCCCATGGCTTTCGGGCCCTGGCCCTTCGTCTCGGATCTCCGCAGTGGTGCCTTCACCGGGGGCGGTGGCGAGGAGGCGGTGTTGGCGGCGGCGGCCGCCCAGATAGGTTTGTTTTATGGCCTTCCCACCTCCGTGGGTGCCGGAATGACCGATGCCAAATGGCCGGACGCCCAGGCCGGTTTCGAAAAGGGGATCACGGTGACTGCCGCCGCCTTGGCCGGCGCTGGAGTATCGGAAGTCGCCGGTATGATGGCGAGCCTCATGGGCTGTTCCTTCGAGGCCATGGTGATCGACAACGATATGCTGGGTAACATTGCCCGAATCGTGCGTGGCATCGAGGTTACCGAAGAAACCCTTTCCTTCGACGTAATCCTCGATGTGGTCCGTGGCCCCGGCCACTATCTCGGCCATCCCCAAACGCTCTCGCTCATGGAAAGCGAATTCCATTACCCGCAAATCTCCGACCGCCGTTCCCAGGGGGAGTGGGAAGAAGCCGGAAGCTCCGGCATCATGGAAGCGGCCAGCACGCGAGTCCGGGGAATCCTCTCGACCCATTATCCCGACCATATCGACCCAGCGACCGATCGCAAGATCCGGGAGCGGTTCGATATCCTGCTCCCCGAAAATGCTATGCGGCCCGATAACGGCCGCTGGTGAAGCGGCGCGCGATCACGTCGCGGGCTGACTGCCGGTATCCGGGCCTTCGAACGGTGATCGACGACATCGAAGAATCCATGGCTTTGGTCGAGAGAATACAGGCTGCGTTGCCCATGCGTGCATTTGCGGCCATGGGGTATCAGAGCACTCTACGACAAGGATTGAAGCGGGGTTTTCCACACGAGTTTGGTGTCACTGAAATTGGGTACATGGGCGACGAAGGCTCACCTCTTGGCCTTCTCGCGCGCGGGGATAGTGGCGAGGCTTGTTCCACTTGATCAAGCGTGAAATACCTGAAGGTCAGTCACATCGCGGAGTTGGAAGGCGAGGGCTGCTGCTGTGGTCATGATCGCTACGGTGGCTCCCACGTAGTATTGGATGGAGCGATCGATCGCTGAGCTGGCGCAGATGGTGCGTCAAGGAAAGGTCACCGCGAGCACGCTGGTTGAAGGGGCGCTCGAAAAGGCCGATGCGAAGGCGGCGCTCAACGCGTTTATCACACTTGATAGCGATGGTGCACTGTCTAACGCCCGCCGCGTTGACGCTATGGTGGCGAATGGCGACGCCCCTGGCCCCCTCGCCGGCGTGCCGATGGTCGTGAAAGACAACATCAATGTCGAGGATGTCCGCACAACTGCCGGCACGCTAGGGATCGACTTCATTCCGCAGACCTCAGCACCTGTTGTCGCGCGCCTAACGGCGGCGCATGCAATCGTCATCGGCAAGACCAATATGCATGAACTTGCTTTTGGCGTGACGTCGAACAACGCAGCCTTTGGTGCGGTCCGGAACGCTATTGACCCAACCTGTTTTCCCGGTGGCTCGTCCGGTGGAACGGCCGTGGCGATTGCAGCAGGCATCGTTCCCGCCGGGCTCGGCACTGACACTGCCGGCTCAGTTCGTCTTCCGGCTGCGCTGAACGGAGTTGTCGGCTTTCGGCCGACAACCTGGCGGGTTGATCAGGAGGGAGTGGTGCCTGCAGTCCCGACTTTCGATGTTGTGGGACCGCTGGCGCGTACCGTGGCGGATGCTGCTCTTCTGAACGCTGTCATGACTAGTAATCGTATGCCCGAGCGGCGGGATCTGAACAACGTCCGCTTCGGTGTTGCGGGACCGCATTCAGACAACCTTTCACCCGGAGTGGCTGCGGCAATAGATGTGGCCCTTCCGAAACTACGGGAGGCTGGGGCGACGCTCGTCGACATCGACCTCGCGCCGATCGTCAACGCCTGCTTCGAGATTGGCTACCCAATCGGGTTTTACGAGATGAGAAGCGGTCTAAGCGCATTTCTGGGGAAGTATCAGCCGCTAACAAGCCTAGAAGACGTGGTCGGCAAGATTGCAAGTCAGGACGTGAAAGCAGCATACGTAAATTCAGTTCTCGGCGACGATGCTCCGACCGAGGCCACCTACCGGAAATCGATCGGCCGGATCAAACAAATCAGGCTGAACTACCTTAAGCTTCTGAAATACCATGAGCTCCACGCCGTTATCTTTCCCACCGCACCCCTTGAGGCACAGCCGATCGACGGCTCGACGGAGACCGTCATTCTGAACGGCCAGACGGTTCCGACCTTGCAGACCTTTATCCGGAACATCGCGCCAACCGGAGTCTACGGTGCACCTGGGCTTTCCATTCCACTCGAGACCACCGGCCACGCGTTACCCGTCGGGCTAGAGTTGGATGGCCGTCCGGACGGTGATCTTGACCTTCTATCTATTGCAATTGGGGTCGAGGCCGCCCTTGCGACGAACTGAGTCTTCCCTGGCCTTAAGTTTTCTCTCAGCCCTCTTTTGTTCCAGCGATTATAGCCGAGCGGGCTTCGCGCAGGGGGACAATCTCGTTGATATCATTGTGGACCATTGGCCATAACTCTGCGCAAAGGCGAATCACGTCGGTCTTTGACGGCGCTTCGACGATGCCGTAGCCCTCGGAGTTGTTGACCCAGCCGGCGAACCTAACCGTGCCCGCTTCGACGTCATCTTTCCCTTCGGTAAGCATCTCGTTCCAAGTTCTGATCAGCTTGGAGCGATCGGTAGGTATTCATTGGGTTCGCATTTCCAATGGATGATGGAGGTGGGCACAGATTTCTCTTTTCAAGACTCAAGGCGCTACCGACATTACAAATCAGGACCGTCGGGACGGTTTGCCATGTTCCGGCCGCATGCCCGATATTCGAAGGGTCGAAGTCCGACCGCAACACTCAAAATCCTTGCCGACAACGCGTCCGAGCTGACGAGACCGTCAATCTTTCGTTCTGAATAGAGTGCGGTCTTTGCATCACTCGACAATTTCACTTCGGGTCATGGCGAACTCCAGCAGTGCGGGCCGCCGCCGGCTCCTTCGGCTTGCTAGGGGTCGGCGAACGGCGGAGCCCGTCGCGATATCGACCTCGTGATCGTTTCCGCTGACCGGGGTCGAGCCGACTCGTCAGAAGCCAGGCAGCGCGTCCCTTGGTGACCCGAAGCGGTCCTAACCAAGGCTACGGCGAGCCCGCACCAGGAACATCGACGGGCACGACCTCGACCCGGGCGTGCGCCTGCCCAGTGCGGATTTCTTCCCATGTTCCCTCGCAGGTCAGGCAAAAAAGCATGCGCCCGTCTTCGCCACCGAGCTGACAGGCGACGGCCCGGCAATCACCGACATCGATGCGGTCGGTGATCGCCCCGCCCTCCAGAACGCGCAAGAAGTCACCCTGATCGAATGCGCTTACCCAGATGGCACCTTCCTGGTCCAGGCAGATCCCGTCCGGACCGTATTCGCCCATATCCGCGAACAGCCGTCGATCCGACAGCGTTCCATCCGGGTTGAAGTTGAAGGCGGACAGCCTATGACCCCAGGTCTCGGCGATGATCAAGACATCGCCTCCCGGCAAAATCACGGTCCCATTGGGAATTTCCAACGCCTCGGCTACAACTCGTGCCGCGCCCGCGGGGCTCACCATGACCAGGTTTGCACTCCTGTAATCGGCGCCGCCAAACACATCGAAGCCGATATTGCCGACGTAAGCCCGACCTTGGGCGTCGACCACCATATCGTTGAGATCGCCTGTGACCAGCGAGTTCAGCTCGGCGTGGCAGACCAATCCCCCGTCTTCAAGGCGCAGCAGGCGCCTGTCCTGCATGGAGGCGATGAGCGGCGTGCCGTCAGGCAGGAAGCCGAGACCAGAGGGCCGGTTCGGGACCTCGACCACGGTCTCGACAGTCCCGTCCAAGCCAATTGTGTGGACCTTGCAGCCCATTATATCCGACACCCAGAGCCGTCCGTCGCGCCACCTCGGCCCTTCGAGGAGGCGGAAGCCCTCGGCCAGCCTCTCTGTTCTGTAAGTGGGTTCCACTGACATGTCTCGGATATCCCCCTCTCCTAATTCACGAGGATCGTATCCCCGTTCCAACGCCGAGAAAACCGAACCCTTCGGTGGCCGTCTGATGATGGGAAGTCGAACTGCGAAGGCGCGGACGAGTTTCCGAATTTGGTTGGTCCGCGACATGTGAAGCAGCAGCCAACATCTCCGGAACACCCTCGGAAGCGGACTTGCTGTGGATCGGTGTGGCACGGGCATTCATGCGTACACGGCCTAGATCACTGGCCCTGATTGCTTCCTGCGATTTTCCGATGAGCTGGTCCATGCGAAAAGACCCAATACATCGATTGCGGTGTCGGTCTAGCAGAGCGACCAATTGAAAAATTCCTTTCGAATATCCGGGAAATCTTTCTGTCTGGTCCGCGCACATTTGGGCCCACATCGTGGCAGTAAGAATGCCCCCGGCCGGGGCGCATGGTCACTTGGTCGTCGCGCCGCCGTCGATGGCCAGCGCGTGGCCGGTGACGAAGTCGGCGTCGGCCGAGGCCAGGTAGATTACGGCGCGGGCGATCTTTTCCGGCCCCATGACCTCAGAGATCAGCTGCCGCGAGGTGAATTCATCGACCATCTCCTCGAACGAGACCCCCATCTCGGTGGCGACCCCGCGGTTGCCCTCGGTGTCGACGCTGCCGGGACAGATCGCGTTGACGTTGATGCCGTGCGGCGCCAGCTCG
>JAAEOK010000066.1 GCA_024244705.1 Alphaproteobacteria bacterium | reverse complement strand
GGTGAGGGTGGCGCCGCATTGGGTGAGGTAGTGGTTCCAGAAGGTGTGGCTGGCGTTGAGGTAAGCGGCGTTTTCGGTGGAGGGTGCGGGGGTGGCGATGAATGCGACGTTCCATCCTGTGCAGTTGGTGGGTCCCCACGTCTGGGCGGTTTCGGCGTTTTGTTTGGCGTTGTCGGCGGTGAGGTCGCGGGCGTCGATGTGGGGGGTGTGGACGAGTGCGTCGCCGGCGATGGTGATGGTGACGTCGTCGATGTTGGTGGCGTGTTGGTGGTGTTCGATGGTGCCGAGTGCGGCGAGGAAGTCGCTGTGTCCCGCTGGTTCGAGGTCGAGGGCGGATTCGATGGTGTTGGTGATCTCGGTGCTGGTTTCGTCGAGTTGGCGATCACACACGAGGGAGGCGGTGCTGTCGCAGACGAGTTCGTGACGGCCGAGGGTGCGGACTTCGTTGTCGTGGATCACGACAACGATGACGAGGGTGCCGGCATCGTTGAAGAGGTCGTCAACGTTGCCGAGCGCGGCGGTGACGTTGCCGTCGGTTTGGCTGGCGGAGCGGTCGATGACGATGGCGTGCAAGGCATCGACGTCACCGTTGGGGGTCGCGCCGGCGATCATCCAGAACCCCGCAGCGAGCGCGACAGCGGTGACGGCGGCGGCGATGCCGGTGGCGGCTTTGCGGGTGGTGTTGTTGCGGCGGCGTCGGGTGCGTGCGGTGGTGGCCATGGTGATGGGTCCTTTCGGGTGGGTGGGGTTGTTCAGGCGGCGTGGTTGATGGGGAACAGCGCTAGCTGGCTGTCTTCATCGCTGTCGCTGTCGCTGTTGGGGGTGGTGGTGAGGTGGTCGCGGATGGTTTCGGCGGCGGTCCGGTGGGTGTCGGCGTCGTTGCGGGCACTGGTGACCCAGTCGGGTTCGTTGACCGTGATGGTGTGATCACCGTCGGGGCGGTGGGCGCTGTAGAGGTGGCCTTTGGCGGTGGTCATATGTGGGGTCACGGTGGCGTTGGCGATGGCGTTTTCTGCGGCGAGCGCGACCTGTTCGTGGGCGTCAGCCACCTGGGCGAGCGCTTCGGAGTGCTCGTTGGTGGTGTCCTCGTGGTTGTCGCGGGCCTCGTCGAGGTCGGAGCGGAGCCGGTCGTGTTCATCGGCGTGGATCGACGCATGGAAGTAGGAGGCGGCGGTGCCGGCGAGCACGGCTGCTGCGCTGATCGCGAGCACTTCGAGCATCGACCCCGACGACCCGACCTCGGCGAGGTAGTCGCCGCGTAGCGCCGCGACCGCCCACAACAGACCGAACGTTGCCGCCATAGCGACCGCAGGTGCCGCAACCAGCGCTGCGACAGCTTTTGGTTTCTGCTTGGTGGCGACTGCTTCTTGGGCGGCGTGACCAGCAATGTGGGCGACACCGAGGCTCAGCGCGGAGATTCCCGCTGCCATCAGGTAGGTCATCGAGTCGGGGAACTCCATGACCCGCATCGCGATCGCGTTGATCGGCATCTCGATCGCGAACATCACGAACCCGATCGCCGGCCAGTAGAAGCGGGCCGGCAGACGCCGCAGCAACGGGAACTTCTGGTCGGCGTCGTCGGTGTCGAACTCTTCGTAGGCGGATTCGGCGTCGGCCAGATCCGAAGCAGTGTCAGCTACGACCTGGCCGGTTACCGCCGCTTTGGCCTGAGCCTCATGGAGGTCATGAAGCTGCTCGGCGCGGGTCTCGTTCCAGCTTCGGCGACCATCGGCACCCAACGCGTCAGCAGTCGAGGCCATGAACCCCAAATACCCGGCCCCATCAACATCGCCAGATGTGTGTTCGCCGGCTGCTGCGACGATCTCATCGTTCGAGACGAGACCAATCACCTCACCCGAACCAACCCCACCCTCACCCGCACCATCACCACGAAACAAAGCCATCGGAACCTCCAGAATCGACCGGCATCAACAACCAGACGACTCCGAAAGCCCCAACACCTGTCAGAACAAAACCAAGAAAAACCCAGGCGATCCCTTAGCCTCGATCCACCGTTCGGCGGCCGGTGTCCGTGGCGTGAGGGCAGGCTTGCCTGATCGGTGTGGTGCCGGGCTCGGGGTGGGTGCTCGGGCGCGCTGAAGCAGGGGCCCGTGGTTGTGGTCGGGTTGTCGACGCGGGGCTTGTCGGGGGTGCGTCAGGTCCCGGGGTCGGGCGTCAGCCCGACGGTGCCGGAAGCGCTCGCAGGGCGTTGAGTGTGTTGGTGAATGCATGTGCCCAGGGCCAGCGGGTCGGGAGCCGTAGCAGGGTTCGGCCGGAACGGTTGACGGTGACCGCGGGGACCTGGATGAGGCGGGTGCGTCTGGTTCGGTTCGTGACGGGTGGCTGCCCGGCGAGTTGGGTGGTCCAGGCGCCGAGGTTGTGTGCCAGGACAGCGCAGGCGAGCCAGGCGGCGTTGGCGTGGTAGTGCCCTGAGGGGATGTGGTCGAGTCCGGCGCCTTCTTTGAGGTCACGGATCGCCAGTTCGACGACGGCGTGTTCGCGGTGGAACCGGTCAGCGTCAACCGCATCGATCTCGTGGTCAGAGGTGATGAAGGCGTGGTGGCGCCAGTCAGGCCAGAGGCGTCGCTGCGCGGGTTCAACCAGGCGGGTGCGGCGCACGATGAGGCGAACCGTTCGCTTCTTCTTCCCTTTGCCGGCGGTGTAGGTGGTCTCGGCGACTTGGGCTTGGCCGCCGATGGTGTAGTCGATGTCGTGCCAGGCCGTCTCGTCGATGGCGGCGATCGCAGCCTTCATCTTGGTGTGGAGGCGCACGGTGATCGACCAGGCGACGCCGTGGGTGTCGAGGCGATCGCAGAGCTTCCAGGACCAGAACCCTGAATCGGCCCGAACCGTCATCGGCCCCGACGCCCCGGCACGGGCCAGGTTGGCGACTAGTTCGTCAACGAAGCGGACGACTCCGCGGGCGGTGTTCGCGGAGCCTCGGCGCATCCGGGCGAGCAGAACCTCGCCGGTCCCAGCCCGGGTCGCCAACAAGGGGTGATAGCCGAGCCGGCGTGTGTAGCCGTAGCCAGCGGCCTGTTTCTGTTTGCCATGCACCTCACAGATCGTCGAGTCCAGATCCACGATCAGCGGGCCGTCGCCGGGACCAGCTCCCGCCGCCCACGCTCGGCCGAGCGTTCGGCTCAACACGGCGTCGAGCTGGCGGATGTGACCGAACGTGAAGCTCCGCAAGAAGCTACCGATCGTCGAGGGAGCCATCACCGTGAACGGCAACACCCGCTGGGTTGCCCCAGCCCGCAGGATGTCGACGTGATCGATGTGGGTCGCGCCGGCGATCATCGCCGCCACCAAGGTCAAGATCTTGCGCCCAGGACGCGCCGACCCTGTCTTGACCCACCCGTCGATCAGAGACTCCAGACCGAGGCGGACCATCAACGTGGCCGGCACCACCAAGCCCGCATTGGCCACGATCCCGCCGTGATCAAAGGTCGCTTGCAGCCGGTCGAGCTTGCGCGAAGATAACGACACAGAAAGTGCCTCCTGCGATGGCGAGCTACGTGACTTCAGACATCACGAGACTCCCAGCTCAGGAGGCCTTTTTGGTGGACGCGACCCCGATCAGCCCCTCAACGGCTCGGTGGATCGAGGCTAAGTGGCGACCCCGATGTCGAGAGCCAGAAGCAGGTTCCGGACTTCCTCACTGTGCAGTCGCTCTCAAGTTTTCCGTTTGCGGCGGCCTTGGTCACCGCACTGTGGGAGGGGGCCAAGCGGGTATCGGGCGATGCTTCT
>JAAEOK010000065.1 GCA_024244705.1 Alphaproteobacteria bacterium | reverse complement strand
CGAGGATGAGGTCACACTCGACCTCTCCAAATACCCATACAGAAGGGTATTGGGGAAACTGATGTACCTGGCACACATGACTAGGCCAGACATCAGCAATGCGGTCAGAGAACTAGGCCAACAGATGCATGACCCATGCATGAGGCACTGGAAGGGACTGCAACATCTGTTGAGGTATTTGTCAGCCTTCCCTAACCAGGGACTATCCTTTAAACGTCAAAATCAAGGTCAGGGTACTTGTTTGAAGGGATATTCAGACGCTGATTTCGCGTCTGATACGAAGACCAGAAGAAGCTGCGTTGGATACCTCATCATGCTTGGGGAGACGGTGATCACTTGGTCTTCCAAAACAGAGAGGAGTATTGTTTTGAGCACTTCAGAATCAGAGTGGACCGCTCTGGCTCGAGGTATCAGACATGCCAACTTCTTAAAAGGGTTACTGGTGGAACTAGGGCTCGAACAATTCAAGACCCCATGGTTTTGCGACAACCAGGCGACCATTGTTTCGGCTAAAACACCGGGATTCAATGGAAGAACCAGGCACGTAGATGTGAAGCTGAAGTTCACTAGGCAGGAACATGAGCTTGGCAACATCGAGCTGAATTATGTGCCCACTGATCAACAGCTGGCAGACGGATTGACCAAAAGGCTGAGGAGGACCAAGCACAACGAATTTAGGACAGCAGTACTTCATGATATCAGTAAGTATCCTAATTGATCTCCTTGTCCTTTGCCTACTATGATCATTTAGGATAGGAGGAGTGTGCAGATATCGTGCATGTAGATGACCCATTGTTGGGGTCTGCATCTAGGTGACCCATCGTTGGGGTCTGCACCTAGATGACCCATTGTTGGGGATCTGCATCTAGGCGACCCATCGTTTGGGTCTGCACCTAGATGACCCATCGTCGGGGCCGGTATCTAGGTGACCCATCGTTGGGGGTCTATAGGTGAATAACAATGGAGCGTCGGTTTTTTTAGAAACCGACATAGTAGAGAATATT